>JAYVGZ010000136.1:0-11488 GCA_043771805.1 Pseudomonadota bacterium | reverse complement strand
CGATACACGGTCGTCGCGTGTGCGTTTTTGCACAGGATTTCACCGTGTTCGGTGGCTCGCTTGCTGCAATGCATGCGAAGAAAATTGTTAAGATCATGGATATGGCCGAACGAATCGGCTGCCCTATCATCGGCGTCAATGATTCCGGTGGTGCCCGCATTCAGGAGGGGGTGGAGAGTCTTGGTGGGTACGCTGATATATTCCTTCGCAATACTCTTCTGTCGGGCGTGGTTCCACAAATAAGCCTTATCATGGGCCCCTGTGCCGGAGGAGCCGTGTACTCTCCTGCCATCACCGATTTTGTGGTGATGGTGAAGGGTCGTAGTCACATGTTTATCACAGGGCCTGAGGTGATTAAGACTGTCACCAAAGAGGACGTCTCTAAAGAAGTGCTCGGGGGTGCCGACACTCATATGTCGGTGAGCGGAGTTGCACATTTTGAGTCGGAGGACGACCGCTCATGTCTTGAACTATGTCGTCATCTTCTCTCCTATCTACCGCAGAACAACCTCGACTCTGCGCCTTTAACTGTCTCAGGCGATCTGCCCGCACGAGAGGAAGAAGCTCTTGAGGGTCTCATTCCAAAACAACCTAACCAGCCCTACGACATGAAACACCTCATTCGCTTAATCGCCGATGACGGTGACCTCTTCGAAGTCCACGAGGCCTTCGCGCAGAATATGATCGTAGGATTCACGCGCTTTAATGGAAGAAGCGTCGGAGTTGTGGCGAATCAACCATGTGTCTTAGCGGGATGTCTGGACATAAACGCAAGTGTGAAAGCAGCTCGGTTTGTGCGGTTCTGTGATGCCTTCAACATCCCACTCCTCACCCTCGTTGATGTTCCTGGGTTCCTGCCAGGCGTGCAACAAGAGCACGGCGGAATTATTCGTCACGGCGCGAAGCTCTTGTATGCTTTTGCTGAGGCTACAGTGCCGAAAGTCACCGTCATTACGAGAAAAGCATACGGTGGCGCCTACGATGTTATGAGCTCTAAACACATCCGAGCTGACATTAATTTCGCCTATCCATCAGCCGAGATCGCCGTGATGGGATCCGAAGGCGCAGTAAACATCATTTTTCGTCGGGAACTTGATGAAGCGGCGAAAACAGGCTCAGAGGCCGAACGCCGCGCCGAACTTGTGCGTGAGTATCGAGAGAAATTTGCCAACCCGTGGGAAGCCACCGAGCTAGGGTTTATCGATGCAGTAATACGTCCCCGTGAGACGCGCGCCCGTGTTATTGCGGCATTCACTGCGCTGAGCACGAAGCGTCAAGTAAATCCGAAGAAGAAGCACGGTAATATTCCTCTGTAGAGATTTTCAACATGGTTACCTTACGTCCCCCACTTCCTCCGCCCTTGTCACACACCGGCATACATTTTGAGTTAGGGTCTCTTCCACAAACTACCCGCCTTTCTGATGAAGTCGTGGCCGCGATCGCTGTGGCACTCTTTGAATTGCTCCCTGTAGCCCCTGCAAACAACGAGGTGTTGCAGTGGAGAGATGCCGGAAGATCGGAAGGAACCTGTAGGTGGCCTTCATGAGCAGCTACCAAGTTACTGTTGCCGGAAGAGAGTACGCTGTTACCGTAAAGAGCCGAACCGGTACCCAGATTATTTTCGATGTAGCCGGAGAGGAATATTGCGCAAACGTAGCAATAAAACCGAGGGAAAGTTTCTCTCGAGGCTCTTCCTCCACGCTACTCTCTCAGCCCCCTGCGCCACTAGCAGTCGCTGTCCGCTCGGCGTCGAACGAGATCCGATCTCCGATACCTGGGATCGTTTCGGAAGTTCTTGTTTCGGTTGGTCAGTCGATCGAACAAGGTTCAACAATTGCAATCATCGAAGCTATGAAGATGGAGAACCCAATCAGAGCACCGAGAGCTGGGATTGTGTCGGCTGTGCATGTTGAAAAGGGGTCTGAAGTCGCAACAGCAGCTCTCCTTGTAACACTCAAAGAATAAGCATTTTGAAAAATTAAGCCCGAGTGGCTGCTCGAGTATCACCGGCCGATGCGTCTTCGCAGTAGAAAACTTGTTCGCGACTCATGCTAAACCTTGGGGGGCTAAACCTTAGGGGGCTAAACCTTAGGGGGCACCCTCACCTCAGCCGGTTCCTGCCCTACGGGAACATCAATATCCGCCCGACATGCTATGAAGCTTGGATTTGCAAACCCCTTCTTTCCATACGTTAACGGAGCCCCATCTGCCGCGTTGAAAATACGACATCCACTCTCCTCTAAAATACAGTGTCCCGCAGCGGTGTCCCATTCCATCGTCCTCCCGAACCGAACATACAGATCGCTCTCTCCGCTGGCGACTTTGCAGAACTTCAGGGCAGATCCACACTGAATCATGCGTGTGACTCCTAACGCGGTAAGGTAGTTCGTTACACCGGGCGCTGCATGCGAACGGCTTACCGCCGCGATGAAGTCAGAGCCCCGTCGGGTATTACGAACCACAGAGGATCTACCCTCTCTGATCACATGAGCACCCGATCCCGCAACGGCCACGTACGCTTCACCGGTAACCGGTACACCAATAACTCCGACGACGGGATGGGCCTTATAGACTAGCGCTACGTTGACGGAGAACTCGCCGTTGCGATCAATGAATTCTTTGGTGCCATCCAACGGATCCACCAGCCAAAACAGATCTCCTGGATGTTCGGCGCTGAGAACCCCCTCCTCACAAACAACTGGGAGGCCAGTCCGCTCCTTTAGGGCTTTTTCAATCAGAGCCGCGGCGCAGAGGTCCGCCTCAGTTATCGGGGAGCCATCGTCCTTGCCGGTTGCGGTGAATTCGTTCCGTCCGTAGATCTCCATGATCGCCAGAGATGCCTCCCTCACGACCTCCACCACGAAGGTCTCGCCGCCGAACTCCTTCAGTGCGGGCCTCCAAACGCCGGATCCAGTAACATCGTATGGAAATCCCTGCTGTTCCGTTACGCTCAATTGCCGCTGCTTGACCCCATTCCTAACACTCATCTAATGATTGTAGCCCCATCCCCTGCTTGAGTCGACTTACCCTTTTTTCGAACAGACCAACTCTAAAATGAAGAGTATTTCGGAACACCTACCAAAGGCTGAGCCTTCCTTTTTCCTCACTTGTCTGAGGCACCCCACCTCGCGACTGCCGTCTCGGAGGGTTCTCCACAACAGAGTCCGTTGTTGAGCGCTTTCGGCACCCGCTTGATGTGAGAGATTGAAATCCAGAGATCCAGACTCAAAAAGGTTCTCTGGCACTTTCACGGAAGACCGTGCATCTTGTTAAGGTAAGCGCGGTGTTAAGTTACTCATTTACTTCTGGTTTTAACTTCTATGACGGACTCGATATCCCTTTCGTTCTCCCCCGATCAGCAGATTGCAACCATTCAACTCGGCACCAATGAAGAGGCCGCCGTCGCGCTCGATATGGATCGAATGTCTTCCTTCGTTGCAGCACTCGAGACCGTAAAGTCATCGGCCGCTATCGGCCTTGTCATCAAAGCCCCTTCACTTAACTGTTTTTGTGTCGGGGCTGACATATCTCTCATTCAGGGCGTCACGGACGCTGCCGTTGGAACCAAGCTAGCCTCTGAGGGCCAGCGCGCCTTTGATCTGCTGGAGGATCTCTCATGCATGACTGTAGCGGCGATCAGCGGCCCATGTGTTGGCGGTGGCTGCGAGCTGGCTCTCGCCTGCAAAGTACGACTTATTTCAAATCACCCCGGAAGCGTTATCGGACTTCCCGAGACGAAGCTTGGAATCTTACCCGGATTCGGCGGATCGTACCGTCTGCCCCGATTGATTGGCCTTCCGAAGGCTCTTGATATTATTTTGGGCGGAAAAACATTGCGCAGTAACCAGGCACTAAAGGCTGGGCTAGTACACGAAGTAGTTGCGACAGACCACCTTCTTGCGCGCGCAGAAGAAGTCGCGCGCGGGGTGCATGTACCGAAAAGATCAAGTACGTCGTGGACTGACAAACTACTCACCCGAACTCCATTCGGACGCCTTTTAGTAAAGCGCAAATCGCTTGCGGCTGTCGCCAAGCAAGCTCATGGATTCTATCCAGCGCTCCCCGCAGCAGTCGAGATTACCGTTGACGGCCTCACGCGCAATCGGGCGGATGGAATGCTCTCCGAGGCCTCCGCTCTAGGAAAACTTATCGTTACGCCAGAAAGCAAAGCGCTCGTTCATATCTACTTTTTAACCGAAGCATCCAAGAGCCTCGGGAAAAACTTCGGCGGAAATCCGCAGAATCTTCCCACCCTCGTCGTTGGTGCTGGAACCATGGGTGCCGGTATCGCTGGCACGTTAGCGAAAAACGGAAACCCGGTCATCGTCAAGGATACAACCGAAGAAGCTCTCAAGCGGGGGAAAGACCACGTTACAAAGGAGCTTTCGAAGGTACGACATCTCTCGTCTTTCGAGAGAGGTGCAATCAGTAGCCGTATCGATTGGATCACTTCATCAAGCCCAACCGAAGCTCGGACAGCGCTCGTTATTGAAGCAGTCTTTGAGAATCTCGATCTCAAAAAGCAGATCCTCTCCTCCCTCGCATCGCGTGTTCATCACAACTGCGTACTAGCGAGTAACACCTCTTCGCTTTCAGTCACCAAAATAGCCGAAGGGATCGATCGACCAGAGAGGGTTGTCGGGATGCATTTCTTCAACCCAGTAGAGAAAATGCCGCTCGTTGAGATCATTCGCGGCGAGAAAACAAGTGATCAGACAATAGCACTCGTCGCAGCCCTCTCTACAAAGCTTGGTAAGTTTCCAATCGTCGTGCGAGATGTCCCGGGGTTTTTGGTAAATCGCATCCTTGTGCCGTATTTGAACGAGGCTCTGCACCTTTTACAGCAGGGACACTCTGTAGAGGCAATCGATCAGGCCGCCACTTCATTTGGAATGCCGATGGGCCCGATTCGACTTCTTGATGAAGTAGGACTTGATGTTGCTGCCCACGTTTCAACAGTAATGACTGATGGGTACGGGGAGCGCATGTCGCCTCCGCCATTTGCTTCGAAGTTGGCAGAAGTGAGCCGCAAGGGAAAGAAATCGGGTGGTGGTTTCTACGACTACTCTGAACGGAAGTGGCAGCCGTGGTCCGGGTTGAAAGACACCCTCGGGTTACCCCCTACCCCGACCGACCCCCTCTCTCGCACTGAGATAGGGGAGAGACTTATCTACCACCTAGTAAATGAGGCCATGAAATGTCTTCAACAAGGAGTCGCTGGCGATGACTGGGAGCTTGCGAAGAAGCAGATCGATCTGGGAACGGTGATGGGGATCGGTTTTCCACCGTTTCGAGGTGGAGTGCTTCACTATGCCGAAAAAGTTGGGCTTAAGGATATTCGGGCTCGCCTGCAAGTTTTTGAGTCATCGTTCGGGGGACGGTATGCGCCGTTTGATGAATAACTGCCGCTGGCCGATTCCCCCTACAGGCACGCCCGGTTTCTGGGCTGTCCGTAGCGATCGTCCCCGGGGAAGGTAACTTTCACACGATGTCGGTTGTGAGCTTTGCAGAGCAATCGAAGATTCTCCTTGTCATGGCTTCCACCTATACCGAATGGCTGCACGTGATCGATCTCTAACCCCATGTGGCTAGAGCACCGAACGACTTCAGATCGCTCTCCCACTGCCAATTACCTAACAGTCTCCAACTATGTCGCTCAAAGTCGTTTGGTTGATGACGCTGGCTCCAGTGCAGAGTTACCGTCCCCGGTGACGGTACGCCCACCTCCACACATCTTTAGCCTCGACGACTCGACGACTTATTTACAGTGGGCTGCGGCACTGAGAAAATGAAGAGTTGATCTAAATGGAGGAAGGCACAGACGCGTTGCGGGTGACAATCATCCCCTACGCGTTCTGCAACAACCGCAACGCAAGCTGGGGCTCGAGGTTAGCTTGCCCGAGGAGTGACGCCGCTGCTTGCTGCAGGATCGTATTGCGCGTTGCGTTGGCGGCTTCTGATGCGATATCAGCATCAGAGATCCTGGACTCGGCAGCCTGGTAGTTGATGTTGGCAGATGAGAGTGTATTCAGAAAGCTTCCGATGCGCGAGGTAGTGGCGCCGACGTTGGAACGGTAGGTCAGCAATTCATCTCGGTACTTCTGGATGAGATTTAGGGTTACGCCTGCAGAGATGCGGTTAGAGACTACCATGCCGGACATTTGTTGGACGCCGGTGCGGGTTAGGTCTTTGATAAAGGAATCTATCTGCGCATTCGTATCTCCAGCTACTAGGTTTGTGGCACCTGACCAAAACGCTGCATAACGGCCGTCAGCGGAGAGGGCGCGGACATAAGCGCCTGCCCCTGTAACCTGATTCCCTGCACTATCAGTGGAGATGCGCGTTGTTACTTCAGTGACGGTGTCTTTGATAAAGGAATCTCGAAGGTTATTCGTATCTCCGGCTACTAGGTTTGTGGCCTGAGACCAAAACGCCGCATAGCGGCCGTCGGCGGAGAGGGCGGTGATACGAGACAGTCCCCCCGTAGCCTGATTCCCGGAACTATCTGTAGAAACGCGAGATGTTACCCCGGTGAGGGTGTCTTTGATAAAGGAATCTGTCAGCCCATTATTATCTCCAGCTACTAGGTTTGTGGCATCAGAATTAAACGCCACATAGCGGCCGTCGGCGGAGAGGGCATTGACATAAGAGTGCCCCCCGTAGCCTGACTTCCGGTACTATCAGTGGTGATCCGAGTGGTTATCCCAGTGAGGGTGTCTTTGATAAAGGAATCATTCACCCCATTCGTATCTCCAGCGACTAGGTTTGTGGCGGAAGAATAAAACGCCACATAGCGGCCGGCGGCGGAGAGAGCGCGGACACTAGAGCCGCCCCCCGTAGCCTGATTCCCGGCACTATCAGTAGAGATGCGCGTTGTTACTCCAGTGAGGGTGTCTTTGATAAACGAATCTGTCAGCCCATTAGTATCTCCAGCTACTAGGTTGGTGGCCTGAGACCAAAACGCGACATAGCGGCCGTCGGCGGAGAGGGCGGTGACAGCAGAGGTCCCCCCGGTAGCCTGATTCCCCGCACTATCCGTAGAAATCCGCGTAGTCCCTCTCCCCCCAAAACCTTCAAGCCCACCAGCCAACTGCGCTTCCCCAATCTGCACCGCCAGCGTCCCATCAACCCCCTTCCCGCCTTGCAGCACGGTGCGTGTATCAGCCCCGGTAAGCAAATTCCTGCCGTTGAACGTGGTGCCCTCAACGATCCGGTTCCACTCCGACTGTAGAGCGGTAACCTCCTTCTGCAGACTTTGCCGCTGCGTATCCCCAAAGGTACCTGACATCGCCTGCGTAGAGAGCTCTTGGATCCGGTCTGTAATGAACGTAAGGGAATCCATCGCCGATTCAGCGATGTTGGAGAATGAGAGTCCGTCGTTGAGGTTTCTAATACCCTGAGCGAAGATTCTGGAATCGGTCCTGAGGCTCGTAGCAATAGCCAAGCCTGCTGCGTCGTCACTACCTTTGTTTATCCGTTGCCCAGAGGCAAGCCGTTCTGACGCCGTACCAAGGTCAGCAGTCGAGCGTGCAAGATTACGCTGGACGGTTTGAGATAAAATGTTACTGCCGATCCGAACTACCACTTCAACTACAGCTACAACTACAACTACAACTACAACTACAACTAGAGTACAGGGGTATTAAAACACCCATGCAATGGATGAAGTCGGTATTGAGCATCGATTTCTAAAGTACAAAAAATTGAGGGTGCTTTTCTGGTCAGATCAGGGAGCCGCCCCCACCTGCCCCCGACTACTTACGAGCACCTTTGATTTCTCGCCTGTACGCGACGATCGTCCCCGGGGAAGGTAACTTTTACGCGATCTCGGTTGTGAGCTTTGCAGAGCACTCGAAGATTCTCCTTGTCGTGGCTTCCACCTATACCGAATGGCAGCACGTGATCGATCTCTAACCCCATGTGGCTAAAGCACCGAACGCCTGACGGGCCTACGTAGCAGCAGCGTGATCCATCTCGAACAAAGACTTCATCTCTGACTGCTGCTGGGATGTGGCGAGTCACTACTTGTGGTGAGGGATGTGCCACTTTCGCTTTAACTTTCTTCTGTGTTCGAACATCTCGTCTCTCCTGCCGCCTAACCGGATCTTGCTTGTCGAGATAGAGCTCGACTCCCTGCATCAGGATCTCTTCGAATGAAAACGGTGCCCCGGTCTGGCGGGATGAGATCTCCTGCATCAGCTTAACTTTCTCCATCGTTTCTTTATTGACGGTGAACCGGAGTTCGAAACGTTCTTCTTTGGTAACTTCTGGCTCCGGCGTCGGAGCCGTTACAAGAATGGGTGCCTGCGGTGCCAGGAGAAGTGACGGTGTCAGTGAAAATGGAAGAGACGGCGGCGCTGCTACGGGCCTAGCAATGTGAATCGCCCTGACCACCTCTTTGGGAACCGAAGATCTTGGTCTCCTTTCTGAAAGAAACCCCTCCACCTGCCGCTTTGACATCCCAGCTATGGATTCTATGACCTGGAGAGCTGTCTCTGGCGTAAGCTCCCCTGCCACAAGACACAGTGTACTGAGTGTTAGACTGTGTGACAGCAGCCGTTCCCCAATCCCAAAGTGTGCATACTCCCTCATCGCTCGCGCACACCGAATGCGTCTGTTCGCTCCAGGCTCAGAGTAGTGAAGGTGTCTCGTGCAGAAATCAAAGCATGAAGCGTATCCAAGCTCTAGGTAGAGCTGTCGTCGATCGAGCTCTCCTAGATACTCCAGTAACTCAACCGTACACTCTGTTTCTTTCCTTACGAGCTGCTCGACGGTTCTTACCAGTTGAGTGTTTCCTATCTCCATGTTGTGGCTCCAAATGAATCTTAATATTACAGGAGTGTAGCATGAGGTTTTTCGACCTCTCAGGATGAGCCGTATTGCGAGATAGCGGATGATTTCTTTTGAAAAGTAAGCAGGTGGGTGTTTGCGCCGTATAGAGTAGTATCGGCCGTTTCACGGCAATTTCTTACTCTATCAGTCGAAGTGCATTTGAAATCGCAAAAAATGGTGTCAATAGCGAATGCGAATAAAGTGCACTTTTATTGGGATTTCTTCACGTTTTCGGATCGCCATCAGAGTTACCGTCCCCGGGGACGGTGCGCCCACCTCTACCCATATCTTGAGCGTCGGCGACTCGACGACTTATCCACAGTGGGCTGCTGCGTCTGGGCCCGCGGGTAGGCCCCACTCCGCAGCCCCCTATGGATAAGTCTACTGCATTGAGGAAATTAAGAGTTGATGTAAATGCAGGATGGGACAGCCCCGTACCACGCTCGGCGCGCAGGGTGTATCTTTCGTTTGCTGAATCATTTCCGCTTCAGTAACTATTCTACTCCGCTCTCAAGGCATCGTCGTAGGACCGCTGACTCTCCTAGAGTCGTCTCCAACGGCATACCTTTGCTCAATTCCGCCGCCTACGACTTTTCGGTGCATTTGTTGCGCTCGCGCGCAGATGTCGTGAGGTTTCCAGGCTAGGCTACGTATTCAGTTGGAATAGTTATGTGGTGAAGTCGAGTACTCATTCACAAGCCGCTCTATCTGTGAAAGCGCATACAGAGGAATCACCAAAATATTCTCAAATTTTGCAAAGTTTTCGAAAGAGGATCTAACGCCCAGGTCAGAACCTTGACCCTTCGCTTTCTCTGCCAAGAACCGCTGCATACTCTGCATCTTGCCTTTAAGCCCTGATTTGATCTCAAGGGGCACAATCTTACCTCCCACTTGAATGACATAATCAACTTCCGCGTTACTGCTCTTTGACTCTCGGTGCCAATAATGCAGATTCTCGCGAGAGTGCGGGGGGCTCAGCGCGATCATGGCGGCTCCGGCGAAAACTTCCGCCATCGCACCTTTGTTAACTGGGTCAAAATCCTTGGCGATCACTTCAGAGGGGGTCACGCCGATTACACGCTGATAGATGCCGTGATCAAAGGGGATCGCTTTGAATTTTTTTGTGTCCACTTCACCACCGAGCGGCAAGCCATTGGCCGAGGAGTGATAAATTTTATGTACGATACCTGCTTGGTTTAACAGCTCCATAGCATGATGTACCTGCCCAGAATTAGCATCTGGATAGGCGTGCGAGTGCACAAACTTCTTCCCCGCTTGTAGCGCGGCGGATCTAAAAACTTCTCGAAGTCTGTATGCAGGAACTCGACCACGGTATTTTGCGAAATCATCTTCAAAAGAGAGCCGGAGTGAATCAATCAGCACATTGGTGCTTTGATAATTGCGGGTTTCTAAAAATGTAGTGGCTACCTCGGGAAGTCCACCATGGAACAAAAATACCTTGAGGAGGGATAAGAGCTTCTCATGAATTGGCGCACTGTTTTTGCTGCTCGGCCCAACGGAGCTTAGGTATGAAAGTAATTTCACTTCTCCGCACGCTCCTAAGTACTCATCGAATGTTAGGGGGTGCAGAAAAATTGACTCGATCCGCCCTACCCCGAATGAGGGGACCTCCGACAATGCAAACTCAAGTAAAGAGCCTGTCGCGATAACATGTAACCCGGGTCGTTTCTCGTGAAAAAATCTTAGCGCCGTAATTGCTTCGGGGCACTCTTGAATTTCATCGAAAAAAAGCAGTGTCTCTCCGTCCTCAATCGGGATGCCATAGAGCGTGCTTAGATTTTCCAAGATAGTAGAGATGTTAATATCTCCCTTAAAAAAATCATGCGTGCGTCGATCGGTGAGGAAGTTCACTTCCAGGGCGTGGGCATACTGCTCAGCATGTTTCCGAACTAAGTAGGTCTTTCCCACCTGCCTTGCACCACGTAAAAGAAGCACCTTCCGATTAGGGTTCTTTGACCAAATTGAGAGGTGGTGTTCAAGTGTTCGGGATATTGAAATCATTAGCTTTTTTTGTATATTTGACTTTATACAAGGCAATAATACACCGTAACAATTGATTTAACAAGGCAATGTGCCGAATATGAGACTTGTCTCGAGAGTTGCTAAACAATTGCTAAAAACTGAGCAAGACGACGGCGACGGTAGATAACGGTACTCGAATACCCATGGATATGCAGACATGCGGTAGCATTCGTTAGCGAACAACACAGCCGGTGCTTGCCTACAAAGAGTTTAGAGGATTGTTGAACAAACGAGCGCTGAATCTCCTGACGCGAGCGATCTACAAATGAGAACTCCTCGGCGTTGCGTTTCGGATTCGAACCCATCGATGATTATGCTGCCTCGCGCCGAGGCCCCAAGTTCCAGCGCTTATAGAAATTTTCAAGCGCTCCACCGTACGACTGCTCAACCTGATCAATTACCAAACCGAGCACACATTGCTGTTCTTCGAGCAGAATTGCCGGGTTCGGAAGTTGCGCAATAATAGCGAACGCAATCTCCTTCTCATGAATCAGATACCTTGCTGACTGAGAGAGCTTTTCAGAGATAGAGAGGATATTGAAGACTACGTTGTGTTCGATCGCTGCTTGAAACGAGGCAGACAGTTCGCGAATAATGCGGTGGACGACCTGCG
>JAYVGZ010000135.1:0-6234 GCA_043771805.1 Pseudomonadota bacterium | reverse complement strand
TGGAAAGCTCCAAGGGACACCGGACGCCTTTTGGAATGTAACAGAAGGTACCGTCGGTAAAGACTGCCCCGTTGAGAGCGGAGAAGAAATTATCAGAGTGCGGAACGACCGACCCGATATACCTCTGCACCAACTCGGGGTGTTCATGAATAGCCTCCGACATCGAGCAGAAGATGACCCCTACCGCTTCCAATTCCTTTTTGAATGTCGTTACTACTGAAACGGAATCAAAAACCGCGTCTACAGCCACGCCGGAAAAAGCCTTCTGCTCATTAAGCGGAATACCCAGCTTCTCGTAGGTCGCTAAAATCTCAGGGTCTACCTCATCAAGACTCGCTAAACTCGCCTTCTTCTTCGGCGCAGAGTAGTAGACAATGTCCTGGAAATCGATCGGTGGATACTTGATGAAAGCCCAATCAGGCTCCTTCATCGTGAGCCAGCGGCGGTAACTCCTCAGTCGGTACTCAAGCATCCAGTCCGGCTCGTTCTTCTTGTGAGAGATGAACTTGATCGTGTCTTCGTCTAGCCCAGGGGGCGCCGAATCGGCCTCCACGTCTGTATAGAAGCCGTATTTGTACTCCTGCGTCGTTACAACGTCGAGAACATCAGAACTCATAAGCTATTGATTCCAATTACAAATATGACCAACAAGTGCGCTAGGGACTTGAGAAAACTAGCTATCACTCGCAACATTACTAACAGTATAGCCAATCTTGAACAAATTGTTCAACTACTGCCGAGATAAGCCGGCCTGAAGTCTACTCCGAAACAGCTCCCCTAATACACCCCGAGCCACATAAAGGGCGTAGTAGGCGAGCCCTCTGAATTAAGTAAGGAATTCAACTAGTCAGTAACTGTCACGGACACCCCTGGAAAGACCGGCGCTGGGCCATCCGGGTTCTGCACCAACCACCGCAGCAAGCTCTGGTAGAAACGGAAGAGCGGGATCTGCTCGGCAACCTGGTTCCGTACCTGCTCACGGCGACTTTTGAATCCTGCATGGCTTTCTTGCGTGAGGAGCTCGCGCTCCCTCCAGAAGTTACGGAGTGGCTGAATCTGTATCTCGAACGTGCGCCCGTGCCAACGCACGACAGACTTCATCGCCTCCCAGCCGCTCCCCTTCTCGTGCCCCTTTAAATAATTCTTTACTTCCACAAACTCCAGCCGATTCGCCCCGGTAGCGGACAATATGTCCACCTCCTTGAGCTGCTCTTCTTCCCAAGAAATTGTCTCAAGAATCTCTTGAAGCTTCTGAACTTCCGGCGTGCTCCCTACAATAATCTTTATGCCGAATACATCCTTTACGAACGGGCTCAGGTGCCGCAAGTCTTTGTCCTGAGTTACCAGTGAGTCCAGGCTAAAGATCTCATCGACTACCTTGTTCCATAGCTGCTCTTCAGCCTTGATGCGGCTAATGATCTTGTGAACCCCGTATTTATTCGGCTCAGTAGGCTGATATTCAACCATATTCGCCGCCAGGGAGGGGAGCACCCATTGGTCGCCATCGAAGTACTTGAGCTTACGAAGCTGTCGACTTCCTAAATCGAGGTCAATCGTAGAATGCAAATCTTGTCGTGATAGAATCTGCGTGAGCGTAAATCGCTCAGCTGTGGATGGAACTTCACCGATCACCAAACTTTGCAACTGATACGCACCGAAGAGCGAACTACAAAAGAGCTCACATAAGCGGTGCAGCCCTTCTTCACCGCGACGGATCATATCATCAAAAGCGATTCGAACCTGCCTCAACTTTTGACGAGAAAAAATCAACTCATGGTGTCGATGTGGCTCTTGAATCAACTCTGCGCGGATCGTGTCGAGATAACACACCAGATCATTGAGAACCGGCTCTTGACTCACCATCCACAAAGGCGATCGCACGTTAGCTGAGCTCTTTCGCATCTCGTCAGATGGTGATGTTTCACCGGTGTCGCCGTTCATTTCCATCAACTCGAGTTCCTCTGCAAAGGTCTGAACGTGGTGTACGTGAGAACCATAGATTGGACAACTCGCAAATAACAATAATCAGATAGATGTCCGCCAGTCGGAGAAATCTCCGCACCATCTCTCGGGCAGACGTCCGCTAACAAATTGAAATAACCCTCTTTTTGTCGGCGAAAAATGAGTATCCAGAACTTCACCGAGTCGGCCGATGTTTAGTAGGTATGGAAGATCCGAGCGAGCCGCAGATGCTGGATGAAGCAGCCCGATACCTTCGTGCTATCGATGATATGCTGAGCCTACTTCAAGAGCAGAAGCTCTCAGGCGAGTAAGACGGGTATGTCGACACGATTAAGACGTCGGTGGCAGCCCTTAGAACGCTCATGAAATCTCTTGATGAACCATCGCTTGCGGGTAGCCCAACTCCCTTACCCCGAGTGCTAGTGGTAGATGACGACGCCGTTCAACGCATCTGGGCCTCTCGTACCCTTGAGCAGGCTGGATTTACGGTAGTATGCGCAGATTCAGGACTCGAGACACTCGCCAGCGTCGCTAAGAATCAGTGGGACATTATCCTTATGGACTGCGAAATACCGGAGCTTGATGGTTTCGAGGTCACTAAAAGAATAAGGGAATCCGAGAAGTCATCAGGAGCCTACACGCCGATCGTTGCCTATTCGGCTTACAAAATTCCGGGTTACAAGGAACGTTGCATTGAAGTTGGCATGGATCGCTTCCTATCTAAACCGGCCACCGCGGCAGAGATGGTCGTGTGCTTGAAATCTACGTTGACGAATCTTTAGAGAGGGTGCGAATCAGGCATCCAAGAGATTCTAAATCGTCTGCACCTGTGAGGTCGACTTCGAATTTGATGACGTATTAAGTGTCGAAAAACATGGTGCACGGTCGGAGGGAATTGAACCCCCAACCTGCGGATTTGGAATCCGCTGCTCTACCAATTGAGCTACGACCGTATGAGGGAGGTCGTGAGACTAACATACTTTAAATTATTTGGAATGGGCCGTTGAGAATGAAAATCCGGCCAATTCCGTTGCAACCGAATCCGCTAGCTGTTCTGTCCGCCAAAGCCAACGGAACCTGTACCGGGGCTACTTGATTTTTTGACCGACTGGGCCCAGTACAAGATCTCAGAGACCGCAAACACCGCTTCGAGTCCCTTATTGAGATCAGATTCGTCAGATCGCTTCACTGCATCAGTGATATCAGAAACACCAATTACTTCGTTCACTATCGGCTTCCCAAATCGGTCGGATACCAACCCGAAACCGTGGACCACCTGCTGCATCACAGTTTCATCATGCCCCGTAGCTCCTTTGAGGATAACGCCAAAAGCGATGATCGCATCGAGACGCGGCTCTGCATCAAAAAGAACTCTTGCTGCAAAGGGTAGTTCTAGAGAGCCCGGAACCCTGTGTACTTTGATGTTCTCCGCCTTTACCTCAATCGCCAAAAGCTCTCGGTGTGCCCGATCAATCATTTTGTCGACGCACTGCGCGTGCCACATGCTCGCAATAATGGCTATCCGAGCGTCAGGAAGTCGGTGGAAAGCGTTGCTCTGTTTTGGAAGTCCGCCGGCCATTACAACCCGTAAAAGAGAGCTTTTATTATGGAAGGCGCCCGCTATGCGAACGAATAGAAAAGTGGTGGTGAGGGTGGGGTTCGAACCCACGTAGGCCGGAGCCAGCAGATTTACAGTCTGCCCCCTTTAGCCACTCGGGCACCTCACCACAAGAAGTGCTATTCGCAACTTCGGACCTCTGACAAACATCAGACGTGCGAAACAGCGAGGCACGTTGTCCTACGACAGGCGGCATACCCTGCGTATCGCAACTGGAGCCCATGACGGAACTCGAATCCATGACCTCTTCCTTACCAAGGAAGTGCTCTACCGACTGAGCTACATGGGCCCATCTGTGACGCCCGGGATTATGATCAATCGGCTGTGCTAAGTAAATACACAGGCGTGAAGTTCTCGCTACTTACGGTCCATCCTTCCCGTGGATTGCTTTGGGGAGTGTCAGCTAGCAGGTGAACAGAATAGCTACTGCGTCACGAAAGAGGTGCACTTGATGCCGGCCTCAACTGCGTTGCGCACAGTGAGCAACACATGCATCAAGTGATTTTCACTCCGGGGATTGAAAACCGCAGAGGCGGCGTCTATAGTGCCGCTGATTTTCAAGCACTTTTGCTGGCTTAGCTCAGTTGGTAGAGCAGCGGTTTTGTAAACCGCAGGTCCAGGGTTCGAGTCCCTGAGCCAGCTTACTCCCTCGCTAGTAGGGTTGCCCCTTTCGAGACCGGCCTGGATCACTTAAAGCTCCGAGTCCTGCGAGCTTCGAGTCCTATGCGTTCCGAGTCCTACGAGCTCAATTGCGGAAACGAACGCCAATCATTCATCTTCAGGGTCGTGCCCATCCTTGGCAGGTCCAAGGTGCTCTCTGACATCTGATTCATCTTCTATACTTTCTGACGTGGATATCGATAACAGAAAGGGCGAGTACAACGGGTCAGGCATAAAAGTGACCTGCGGCGCCCGCTTCAGATTCAGAGACAAGACGAGCTGCGACTTCAGATACCCTCCGGCCCGGTCTAACACGGCCTTGATCTCGCGTGAGGTCCACGGTCTCCCCCCACTTGCTGGTCTTATGCGAATCACATAATGCCCTGCTCCCCCACCGGGCTCTACCCCAGCGACGGAGAGCTGCGAAAGTTCGGCATCGTGGGCAGAATCGAGGATGAAGCCAAGCTCCTCGCCTATGAGCTGCGCCAGCTGAAAATCCCGTATCTCCCCTTTCTTCATGTTTGCAAACCTTTACGAGGTGTAGCCCATCCTACACCGTCACCGAGGTCCTCACAAAGGGAACCTGCCCTCACCCATTCCTGGGTAATCCCTTGTTGGCACGGCATCATCAGCGTAAGAGTGCTCGGAGTCTTGCGACACGGACTCCTGGAAGCCATCGAGCGCTCTGCCGCCATGAATATAACTATTGCTTACTTCATCTCTTCTCACGGTTTCGGCCATGCCGCGCGGAGCGCTGCAGTCATACATGAGCTCCACCGACAAATTCCGAGGTGTACCTTTGAAATATTTACCCTCGTGCCCGAGTGGTTCTTCGCCCAATCACTACCGAGCGACGTAGGCATCCACTACCACCCCTTGCTTACTGATATCGGGTTCGCGCAACAAAATCCAATTGAAGAAGACCTTGGTGAAACAGTTCGAAAACTCGATCTTCTTTATCCGCTCCGGCCTGAAACCGTGGAGACGGTTGCAGGACAGCTCTCGCGCTCAATGTTTGTGTCGCTGTGTGCGATATTGCCGTTATCGGGATTGCCGCGGCGGCAAAAGCGAATATTCCCTCAGTCTTGATTGAAAACTTCACGTGGGACTGGATGTACTCAAGCTATTTTGAGCGCGCGCCGGGCCTTGGGCGATTTATCGAATATCTCAGACCGTTGTTCACCCAAGCGACACTTCGCCTTCAAGCAGCGCCTATCTGCGTGCCAGATGACTCCCTCAAAAAAGTATCCCCAATCGCACGCGTAGCGAGAGACTCTCCGCTTGAAACCCGCAAAGCGCTCGGAATTTCGCGAGAATCGGAAACGATTCTCATTAGTATGGGAGGCATTTCCATGAACTACGAGTTCTTTGATGCACTCGCGGCAGCACCGCAGTATCACTTCATCGTAGCAGGGGCTTCGGCCCCTCAAGGTACGGCGAACAATATCACGGCTCTTCCTGCCAAGTCTGGGATGTATCACCCGGATCTCGTCGCTGCATCGGACGCAGTCGTGGGTAAGGTCGGCTACAGCACGGTATGTGAGGCCTACCTCGGACGTACGCAGTTTTTTTCATTCCTCGTCCGATGTTCCCGGAATCGATCGTCATGGAGAAGTTTGTGTCGGCGACGTTGAATGGTCGAGCGATTGAGGCAGGGCAATTTTCAGATGGTTCGTGGGTTTTTGAACTTCCGCGCCTTATGGCAAAGGTCGCGCCCTTGGATAGCTCCTCCCCCTTTCAAGAGAATGGTGCGGCGCAGGCCGCCAAAGAGATTAAATCTATTGCAATGCTCTAGCAGGGTCGCCTTGGTGTCAAGCCGTTCGCCGGCCAACGTTACGTTGCAGCTCGGCGCAACGCCCCTTCACGCCTTCCGGTCCGGAACTGCTCCCATCGGCAGATATCGTTCAGTTGTGGTAGCGTTAGGGCACTTAACAACTGTCAATCTGCGACCGGCCCAATGATGATTCAGGTACATCATGACTAACGTTCAGGGA
>JAYVGZ010000134.1:0-2827 GCA_043771805.1 Pseudomonadota bacterium | reverse complement strand
TCGGTACCGACACAGCAGCTTCATTCGGTACAGGATATACAATCGCAGGTGTCGAATCTCCTGTGCCCTTTACTATCGATGCCTCATGTGCGGTCGAATTGCCGGCGGTATCGTGGGCAATAACCCGTACAGTGTGAGCTCCTGCGCTCACGGCCGTCAAATCTAAAAATCGCTGAAAACCGGAGCTACCCGTATACGGTAGGAGAGGGTACTTGTTTCGAGCAGATAGATTAAAGAGTGTGGGCGAAAAACCGGCGAGAAAGCCTCCGTCTAAGAGCACTTCTACAGTCGCGATCCTTCGGTTGTCGACCGCGAAACCAGCAATCTCAAGCAAATTATTGCCTCGGTAGCTTGCGAGTGGAGCGTCGATCGAAAGTATAGGAGGGGTAGTATCGACAGGTTTTCCGGACGTATGATCAACAACGATTTTTCCGGGAGCGATAAAAGAGTACCCAGAGATCTTTGCAACGATCGAATAGGTACCGGCCGGAACGTCACTAGTATTCCAGACTAGTACATCTGAGGAACGGCTCGTTGGGTACGTCCCGATCAGAGTCTCAGAACCCGAAGATGTTCGGTAGTAGACGGGGATCGCAGAATCCCTTGAGCCGCTTACAACGATAGCGAACGTTGCGTCTGCTTCGTGATCTGCGGCGAGTCGAATATCAATGACGCGATAGGTGGTAGGGGTAGATTCTTCGTGCAAGTCTATTCTGAAGAAATCGATCCCTGTGCCATCGGTATTATTCCGCCACGGCTGTAGAGTACCTTGCGGTAATCCGCCATCAATCTCGAGGGTGTCCATTCGCAGACAATTTCGGAACTCGCCAGTTGTGCGATTGATAAGGTCCTCTGAGGTCTGCGCTACGCCATTGAGCCGCCAAAAAATCCGACCAACTGAATGGTATTGTGAGGGTGGCGCGAGAATATCTGCGGTCCAGCATGCAACTTTGAACCGGGAAGCATCTATTCGATTTTTGGGGTCTAAAACAGAGTAGTTTACAGGATCGTCATTTCCGGCTTTGTTGACTGCCTCAAGGTAATCTCCCGTGCGTGAGTTTCCTGCGCTGTCTTGATACGATGATCCCGGAAGTATTTGTGCAGCGGAGACACCATCCATAAATGCTACATCGGAAGGCTCATCAAAGTTCGAGGGGTTGCCCTTCACGCTAGCGAAGTAGTCCTCCCCTCCCTCCCTATCCGGTTGCACAAAAGTAAGTATCGGTTTCGGGTCAAAGTCACACGGTGTGTTGGTCAATTGTATCCAGTCAAACTTAATTGAAATCCCAATTTTATTGCGAGCAGGGTCAATTCGCATTCCGACGTTACTGCCGTTACCCCAGGTTGCGGATACCTCTCCATCAGAACGGGGTTGGGCTGGAACATCGATCGTGTATGTATTCCAGCCGGCGATCGTGGCGATTGGTTGAGTAATGAAAAATCCTCCGTTACTTTTATTCCACCGTATCTGAACGTCACTTGCTTGCTCCGAGAACATTCGAAACGACAAGTACCGAAATTTTTGTGTATCTATCGGTTTATTCTGACCGTATCGAGTTGTGTCATCAGCGAAAGATCCTCCGACTGCTGAAACTATGAGGCTAATGCCAGGATCGTTCCCGGTTGTTTGAAAGCTTACCTCACCTCCGGCAAACTTCGGAGCAGTCAGCTCTTGAATATCTAAGGGCAGGATATTGTAGAGGATATCTGCATCGTCATTCATATCGAGGGGATTGCTCCACGACTCGGTAAAATAGTCGGTGCATGATTGGGCTGCTGCTGAACTCGCGGTCACTATGACGAAAAGGGGGATCAAAAAAAAAGACTTAGTGCGCATGTGGGTGATTTTAGGCTTCCCCAGAGAAAGAGGGAAGGGGCTGCGCGTCTTTAGGGGGTTTGCCCAGAGAGCCTTTCGTAACGGCTGGGATAGGCACGATAGTGAAATCAGCGGTGGCATTCGCCAAGTGCTTTACTGATACTCATTCGGAAACCACTTCTTCCAAGTAGGTTCTCGCAAATCAGTAATATAAAAGGTCTCGTATTTGTGATCGCCAAGAACCACAATTTTCGCCGCAGCAACGCAGAATCCCGGACGATCCGGTTGGCTAGGCGTAAGATACATTTTCGAAGGCGGAACGGGTTCCAGAATGATCCCCCGATCGCTCTTGTCGGTCTTCACCCGTACACCTTCAATCGGCCCAAGGCGGTACACTGCCGCATGAGTTTCTACGAATGTTTCGACTCGAATGGGAAATGAAAACATGTCCGGCTTTGCAGGAATAAGACACAGCTCGGGCTGTGCAGCTTGAGGCCCGTAAGGATGAATGTAGGCGAGAAGCATGGTGGGACCTTTGATAATTATTATCAGGAGTACTACTGACCACCGTTTAGGATTCAGGTGACTTCTTGCCCGATTCGAGCAAATGCGGAAGCCTCTTGATTCGCTACACCGAGCGAGCAGCTTCAGCAGCCGCAGCTACTCGATGTTCTTCGTCTTCGATAAACTGTTGTTTCGCTCGACGTTTCAGCAGCGCTATGGTGTCTTGGTAGCCCGCTTCAATCAGTGCAATTTGGTACTCGGGGTCAAGAGCAACGTACGACATCACCTCGTAGGCCGCTTCCTCTCCGAGCTTAGCCTTTACCAGAGTGAAGAGAGGCCACAACGCACCAACTGCCCCCATGAATCGTTTTGTTGAACCACCAACAGCCAGTTTTAGGTACACACCGAGAGATCCCGGATTACGAATAGTGAGTGTTTGAGGCGGGCAAAGACAGAATGTATCGGTACCGGCAGGGACTTCCCAGCTTGGTCTCGTATCGTGCGGCT
>JAYVGZ010000133.1:0-5074 GCA_043771805.1 Pseudomonadota bacterium | reverse complement strand
CGAGTGTGCGAACACCAAGAACTCGCATTTGCATGTACGAACCGCGCAAATCTCGGGCTCAACTTCCCGGATTCTGTGTGGCTCCACACAGGGAGCATTATGTTGAGATCGCTGAGTGGGTCTAGCACAAACAACTTCGTGGGATATGCAGTGTACCGAAGAGTTGCTAACCGCTGCTTCGGCCCTTCAACGATTAATCCAGCGGATGCCGTGATCGGATACGATCTTGCTGACACCACGAGGAATTTTGCGTGTTGTGCGGGTAGAAGTTTTTAGCTGAGGAAAATTCCCCCTCGGTGGTTACCGTCTATCGAAGTACTGGCGGTTACCGCCGTATCCATGACACTGAAATCCATGACACTGAATTCAATACACTGAGCCTCTCTTCCATAAATCTGTCTCCGACTGCCCATTGTGCGCCATCGCGGGATCGATAGGCGATTGTCACATTCAGCCTGACGCCCAATACTACCCGGCAAACCTCAGTAATTGAACAGTCGAGAATCCGCCGCGCATTATGAAGATTAGAAACATCCTTCTTGCCTTTGCATTTGCTCTCGCAACGACAGGTTGTGCCTGGGTAGTAGTGAGCGCAAACCCTGCCCTGCTCCCGCCAGAAATAGATCTCTTGCAGTACTGGTCAGGAGCTAAGCTATTCAGCACGGGGGGGAACCCGTACAGCGAAGTTGATATGCAAGCCGCGCAGGGATCGTTCGCCCAAAAAGAGGGCACCATTCGACTGTGGAATCCCCCGGTGATCTTCCCGTTCATTGCAGCCCTTACCAACCTTGACTTCGCCGCGGCTAGGCTAGGTTGGTTTCTTCTCGGAATCTTTGTACTCACCGCGAACGTCGTGATTCTCCTCACTAGCTATCCGTGTTACATCATGAGGACTACCATCCGGATACCCCTCTACTTGGTGCTTCTAAGCTTTGTACCGGTCGTAGAGATGTTGAGCTGGGGGCAGTCCGGATGGATTCTCTTAGTAAGCGTTGTCGGCTGGTGGGTGCTTTTTAGAGAATGGGGACTGACCTCTTTCTGCGCCGGTTTTTTTCTCTCGGTGTCGGCCATCAAACCGCACCTGATAGCACCACTGTATGCCGCATTAGTTCTCTCAAGCTTCCAGCTCCGTCAGTTTCGGCTCGCGGTTGGTTTTACGATTGGTCTCGCGCTCTGGGCCGCTCTCCCACTCTACTTCCGCAACGACATCTGGTCGCTCTACCTCCACGCCATGGCTCACCCGCCCATCTATTGGCGCACACCAAATCTCGGGAGCCTCCTACAGGGGGCAAGCGGGGTACACTCACTCTGGATGAGGCACCTTCCACTCGGAATATCACTCACCCTGGGGACACTGCTGTTCGTCACACCAAAATTTCGTGAGCTCTTAACGCAGCGTGAGACGTTTCTTTACCTTGTACCTCTCTCACTTTTAGTCTCTCCTTACGGCTGGCTGTATGACCAAGTCGTAATTCTACCACTCTTTTTTGAGCTGGCTTATCAGGCACACAAAAGGAAGTCTGCTGGCACAAGCCTTCTTCTGTGCGCGCTTGGCTCGGTTTTCATGCTTGCCTGTCTACCAAGCTCGCTCGGTCAAGAACGGGGGATCTTTCCGCTTCTCGTGTACAGCCTTGTTTGCAGTTTTGGCCTCTGGCGCGTCTTGAGCGATATGAAACCTTTACCAACGAGAGATTCACAAAGCTTGTAGACGCCCCCAGTGGGCCTCCCGGGTTGCGATCCAAAAGATGCGCAACACCATCCGGGTGTTGCACCCCGAATGCCGTGAGGCATTCGGGCTAGCCTGGATTTCTCACGGACTTCTGCCGCAGACGACCCAATTGTCCACGTCAATAATGAGACAAGCCCCTCCACTACCAAGAGAATGGATCATAGTGCCCCGTAGCTATTCTCTCTAGAAACTCCCCACGGATGTAGTGAGTCTCGTCCCGCTGCGGAGTACCGTTTGTTAGAGGTGTCGAGACCGCAGCGACGCGAATCATCTCGATATCATCCCGCAGAACATGAGGACTCCATTTCCACCCTTCCGCCTCCAGCCGATAAAAGGCTACGAGGAACGCCTCTGCAGAGAGAATCGGCACAGCCTGTACCATCGAGATGAAACTATTAGCGGCACCTTCCCCGAAGGCACCCTTAACCCCGTCATAGATGCGCCGCAGTGTGGTTGAGGTCAGGTCGCGGGTAGTAGCTCCCCGCCCTGCGTAAAAGGCAGGATCTGCATTCAGACCTTGTCGTTGCACGATATCGCGGACGTTCAACTCTTTCTCCATCTTAGAGTGTTCTTCTAATATCATCTGTTATGGCTGCTTCTTTCGGGTAGCGGCTTTATCTGGAGATGCCTCCCGAAAGTTCCCACAATCTTGAGCCGTTAAACGACTCAAAACGACCAATAGACATCTACACCAACCCAAACTATCGTTCACCGATGACTACCCAGCTTCCTCACGTTCTCGTAATCGGTGCCGGTTTCGGCGGCGTCGAACTCACAAAGCAGCTTAAAGATACGCCGGTACGGGTAAGCTTGGTAGACCGACACAACTACCATCTCTTTCAACCCCTCCTTTACCAGGTAGCAACTGCAGCCCTCTCACCCGCCGATATCGCTTACCCGATCCGCACAATTTTTCGGGATCAGCAAAACGTCAAAGTGTATATGGGAAACGTCACTGGGATTGATCTCAAAGCCGGCAAAGTCATCTTTCCTGACGGTGACACAACATTCGACTACCTAGTACTCGCGACAGGAGCCACGCACTCTTACTTCGGGAAAGAGGAGTGGCGCGAGGAAGCCCCAGGGTTAAAGTCCGTCGACGATGCGACTGAAATTCGAAAACGAGTGCTTCTTGCATTCGAGGAAGCAGAGTACGAAGCAGATGAAGAATCGAGGCGAGCAAAGCTTACCTTCGTCATCGTAGGCGGTGGACCTACCGGAGTGGAGCTGTCTGGAGCACTGAAAGAGATTGCGGCTGACACAATTCCGTTCGACTTTCGAAATGTAGATACATCAACCGCTCGCATTATCCTCGTTCATTCTGGGCCAAGGCTACTGCAATCCTTTAGTGAAGCCTCATCTGCAACGGCGCTATCAAACCTACAAAGAATGGGAGTTGAGGTACGGCTCAACAGCACAGTGACCTCGGTGGATGCGGGTGGTGTGATGGTTGGAAGCGAATCTATACCAGCACAAAATATCTTCTGGGCAGCCGGGGTGCAGGCATCTCCCCTGGCTAAGGCTTTAGGAAGCCCGGTGGATCGTAGTGGTCGAGTCATCGTCGGGCCAGACTTGTCGGTGCCGGGATACGCCAATGTATTTGCCATCGGTGACGTTGCAGCAATGGTCGACGGAAAGACTGGCAATCAAGTTCCCGGCGTCGCCCAAGGAGCAATTCAAGCCGGGCGTTTTGTGGGCGAGATCATTCGTCGAGAAGTCGAAGGGAGCGCTACCCGTGAACGCCCAACGTTTACCTACTTCGATAAAGGCAACATGGCTACCATCGGGAAGGCGAAAGCCGTGGCCGAAGTGGCGGGGCTACGGTTTAGTGGGGTGATCGCCTGGTGCATGTGGTCAGTGGTGCATGTGCTCTTTCTTATCGGCTTTAGAAATCGAATTTCAGTGGTACTTTCATGGCTCTGGAACTACCTTGTTTCGTCTCGGGGTGCCCGTCTTATTACTGGGAAAGCCTCAATTAAGGTGAAGCGGTTTCGTGACGCAGTACCGCCAGTGGAGGAGAAGGCAGAGAGCCTGAAGGCTCAAACTGCGATCTAGCCTCTCCATTTGAAAAACCCCAAATGTTCTGAGATACTTGCTCGGTTGTCTATCGATACCACACCATGAAGCCGAAGAGTTTTATCAAAATTGTGCTCAGTGCCCTCATGGTTGTTCTTATAGTAAGAACAGCAAACCTTGACCAACTTAAGGCCACTTTTGAGTCAATCTCGCCGGTCACAGCGATCGTAGTGATCGCGGGATTTTTTATTGGCCAGCTCATGAGCTCTGTAAAGTGGTGGTGTATCGTTCGATCTGGGGGCATTACTGTTTCCTACAGTGTAGCGCTTAAAGCCTACTTCATCGGAATGTTCGTCAACTGCTTCGGCCTCGGCATGGTTGGGGGGGACGTTGCACGCGGCGTGCTCGTCGCAAGTGGCCTCCCTAAGAAAACTGAAGGGATCGCCTCTGTTGTGGTGGATCGTATCCACGGGCTTACGGTTTTAAGCCTTATGGCTTTCTTCACAAGTTTTGCACTGGGGAATCAGTTCGTTCCTGATCACTTCATTGAGATTCTTATGGCTCTCTGCATAGGCTTTATAACGATCTGGCTAGCAGGACCCATGTTGTTGACTCATATCCCTTTTCTACGCCGATTGCCGATTGCTCAGAGGTTAGAGGACGCGGCTAAGATGTTTCCGCGAAGCCCACGAACAGTGCTGGCCATCACTTTTATATCTATTCTGTTCCATACCCTGCAGATATCGCTCCACGCAGTTATGGCCACTGGAGTTGGAGCGTCAATACCGTGGGCTACGCTCTTTGTCGTCATCCCTTTTGTAAATATCGCTAGCTCACTCCCTATCAGCTGGAACGGTATTGGCGTGCGCGAAAATTCCTACATCTTCTTTCTGGCACCGACTATCCTTTCAAAAGAGCAGGCCCTCGCATTTGGTGCGCTCTGGTTGTTGGCGGTTACCGTCGCGAGTGCTGTCGGCGGCCTTGTTGCCCTCTTTACTGGAGATATGCGCCTGTTGAAAGTCCCACCGAAGCTTCTTTCCAGTGCTAATGATGACCTTGTGGCAACCAAGAAGCGCGTCAATAGCCTGATCTAAGAACACGAAAGCAGCGCCTCGCCTCTAGAAGATAGCTTTCAGAGCCGACTGTATTCGGTTAGAACCAAACATCTTTGAATAGCTCAGAGTTATCAAGGCACTTACCGGCGCCCTCAACCACGACTGCCAGAGGATCAGCAGGTACCGTCACCTCCATTTCTAGTTCTTCAGAGAGCCGTCGGCTAAGCCCACGCACCAGCGCTCCGCCTCCTGCCAGCGAGATGCCGCGATGAAT
>JAYVGZ010000132.1:0-3441 GCA_043771805.1 Pseudomonadota bacterium | reverse complement strand
GATCGATATGACCGGGATATCACCATCTGAGAAGATGTCGTTCACGTGAAGCTGACACAGCTCTTCGAGCCGAGCACCCGTGAACATTCCGAGCAGTGGAATCCAAAACCGGTTGGGTTCAGAGTGCTTGAAGCCGTTCAGCTGCATGTACTCTTTGCTGTTGAGTAGTGCTTGGAGATCCGAATCTGCAAACGGCAATCTCAGCAGACGTTCGGATTCTTTGACTATTGGTATCTGCCCATCGACATAATTGCGGTCGGTGTAACCATTGATGACAGCCCAGGCGTAGAATGCCTTCAGTCGAGCCATCATCTTGTTCACGTTGCCCGGTGACATCGGTTTTTCACCCTTCATGCCGGAGAGCTGGAAAATATTGCGACCCTTGTACCGTTTGAATTTATTGATGTTGGCAGGGAGCTTCTGAATGAGTTGCTTGAAATCACGAACATGATCCCATTTTATTTCGGAGAAGGTCAGATCACCGACCACTTGCTGAAACTTGTCGAGGATGGCGATGTTCTCAGCACGTGTTTTCTGGTTCCACTTATTGTCGCCAGTCCTGTCTTTGATGAACGCGTCGACGACTGCTGAAAGCGTCGGGCCGGACTTGCGCACGGGAAGCTGCCTCACAGAAGCTGTCGTGATAGTTGGCTCAAAGGAGTGGGGTGCTTCACTAAGCAACTCAGGAGGGGCGAGCTGTCGAAATGCTTCCTCATAAGCTTGTTGATTTTTATGCTGCGAAAGCATCCGTCGGATGTCTCGCTTAGCTTTATGGTAGGCGAGCCGTTCCGTCAGAAACTTCTGCGACTCTTCGGAGGTCATCTCCTTCCAATCTGTTTTTCGTTCCCACATATCTATCTCTTGGTTCAACGACGCCCAAAGGAAGCGAGCGAGACGAGCTGCCTCGCTTCTCGACTTCGTACCAAGAGACCAACGAATTTCTTTCTGAAAGTCCGGGCAAACGTCGAGCACCCTTTTAGGTGTGAGTTGCCGGTAATAATACACGCCACATCGGTTGCGCGTCAGTCCCTCCCCCTGTCCCATGAATCCTCCCTGGATCACCAAGATGGATCACGTGTGCCAGAGAGGACTCCAAGAACCGCTTAAGTGCCCGTAAAGACGGGGTTTGGTGGAGGTGGGGGGAATCGAACCCCCGTCCGAGAAGCCTCAAAACAGATCCTCTACACGTTTAGTACGTTGATAATGTCATCAGGGCGACGTCAACATACGCAGCCGCTCCCAACCAGCACCTGTTTGCTTCAAAGCGCAACCGTAGCACGTCACACTTCAGAGCCCGAGAAAGTTAAGCTTTTAAGAGATTACGGGCGCGTCTCCTATCAGCCGACCCGGTGCTTTCGCAGCGAGTCTGTTACGATAACTAGGCTGCTAAAGCCATGTCACCGTATTCTACAACATCGTTGTTTGCAGTTATGTTTTTCCGCTTTTTTACCAGGCCAGCGGACCCTGGACGTGCAAACCTGCTCATTGTGAATCCCGTCGAAACCTTTACACCCCCGTATGAAACTTCTCACCGACCGCGCTCGGGTCGGTTGAAAAGAAGACAAGCCTCTATAGTAACCAACCTTCAGGCCACTTTCTACCTAAGTTTTGGGAAAGTCCGAATATATCAGGATGTTTCGCTGTTTTCTGCCGGCACAAGGCAGGGCAGAGCGGCGTCAGCTGCCGGAGTCACAAACGCAGCCTGAATTATCGATGTTGTGTAGGCCGTAACCTCGGAGATACTAAGAAGAGTGGCACATGATCCCGGACTCCCAAAGACAGCTCAATACCAAGGCATCAAACCAATGCTCACGACCCTCAAAGAACTCCTCTCCTTCCAAACAACCCGAAACGACTTCGCCTCATTCTCCAATCGACACCTACTATTCGGCCTCATCTGCACATGGCTCGTCGGCATGGGCCGCTGGTGGGATGATCCCGGAGCGAGGCTAGTACAGCATTTGGGGCTAGGCTCAGTTGTATATGTGTTCATCTTGTCGGCCATCATCTGGCTGCTTGTATTACCGCTTAAGCCCCGGATGTGGGCGTACAAACATG
Source organism: Pseudomonadota bacterium (assembly GCA_043771805.1). Lineage (GTDB taxonomy): Bacteria > Bdellovibrionota_C > UBA2361 > UBA2361 > OMII01 > JAYVGZ01. Next base: position 1,383 of record JAYVGZ010000132.1, on the reverse strand, counting down.
TCCTGACCTTTGTTTCGCTCACGTCGCTGCCCGCGGCCCTGTATGCGATACCAGTAGAGCGGTTTGTTCCAGTCGACGCGGCTATCACCTTGAATACTCTTTTCCTTGCAGTAGTGGCGCTGTGTCGGGTATCTCTTTTTCTCTTCTACCTGGGTAGATACGCCGCGTTGAGCTGGTTTTACCGGCTGGTAGTGGGGATTTTGCCGCTGTGCGCGATCGTATTTTCGTTGGCGGTTTTGAACCTGCACCGCGTGGTGTTCGACTTGATGGGCGGATTACGAAACAGAGAACCAGCGCCGCATGATGGTGAGTATGGAGTGCTCTTTGGTCTAGCAATACTTTCTTATCTCTCAATACTGCCGCTTGTCTTATGTTATCTCGGGCTTATCGTGCACGCGCGGTACTCGAAAGCCGGAAAAATTCTCGAAATCCGGGAAGAGACTTGAAAACTGAAACGTGCAGGCTTATATTTATCGTATAGCGCCGATAGACGATGAATAAATGGCATACTCAAAGAAAGAATCATTTTCAGAACAGGACGTTGCATTAGCCGATCTCGCAAAGGCGATGTCTCATCCTGCGAGGATCGCTATCCTTAAGATTTTAGCGCGTAGCACCTGTATGTGCGGCGAGATCGTTGACGAATTGCCTCTGTCACAGGCGACGGTCTCTCAGCATTTGAAGGCCTTAAAAGATGCTGGGCTGGTGCAAGGAGAGATTGAGGGCGCTGCGGTTTGCTACTGTATCGATCCGGCGGGGATTGAAAAGTTGTCGAAGATACTCGGTCAGTTTTTGAGTCGTGTGAGTAAAGAAATAATTTGTTCTACAAAGTGTTGCTAGGGAGAAGGTATGACGAATTCAAGTAGCGAGAAGGGTACTGGCAAGTCTCAAAGTTGTTGCGCACCTGACTGCTGTAGTGCCGAACCTACGGCAGAGTTGCCTAGTCCGCAGGCACTTCGAAGCCTCGTGCGTCAGAAGTATGGTGAGATTGCTCAGTCAAACGGAAGTAGTGCAACCGGCAGCTCTTGTTGCGGCATGGTTGAAAGCACGCCGACTGAATACACGATGTTCGCCGAGGACTACACCAAGCTTAATGGGTACACTAAGGGTGCCGATTTGAAGTTGGGATGTGGAGTCCCCACCGAGTTTGCTAAAATTAAAGAGGGTGATGTTGTGGTGGACCTCGGATCCGGTGCGGGCAACGATGCCTTTGTGGCCCGGGCGCTGGTGGGAGATACGGGGCGAGTAATTGGTATTGATATGACCGAGCCGATGATCGCGAAGGCTCGCGGTAATGCTGAGAAGCTGGGGTTTGAGAACGTCGAGTTCCGGTTGGGTGAGATTGAGGCTATGCCGCTTGAGGACGCAACAACAGATGTTGTG
>JAYVGZ010000131.1:0-2231 GCA_043771805.1 Pseudomonadota bacterium | reverse complement strand
TCAAAGGTGTTACGAGAACAACTTTTGTAGTCAGGCGAACCTTTTGTCGACAACGAGCTGATCGCTCGTTGACTGTTTTTGCGAACGGCTAGTTGTTTTCACCCCCGATTTACTCCGTAAATCGACCCCTGAGGGGTATGGTCGCGCAGCGCAGTTTTATACCGATGCCTGAACGCTTACCCAAAATCAATCGTTTGAGGAATCGCGATGGCACGAATAGTAGTAACTGGTGGCGCAGGCTTCATTGGAAGCTTTACAGTTCGTCAACTTCAGTCAGCTGGTCACGAGGTTGTTGTACTCGATAATCTTTGGCTCGGTCAGCGCGGTGCGTTGCCAACAGACATTAACTTCTATCATGTTGATCTCGGCAACGTGAATTTGCTTCGCGACATTCTAAAGGAAGTCCAGTGTGACGGCGTGATTCACTTTGCAGCACTAACTCAGGTGGGAGATTCGCGGCGTCGACCCTCTCACTACTGGGATAATAATGTAGTGGGCACCAAAAATCTGCTGGATGCGATGAGGGGTGCCGGCGTTTCGAAGATCGTCGTAAGCGGTACTGCTGCCACTTACGGACAGCCACTTGACGATACCAACAGTGGGATTACCGAAAGCTTCCCCAGTTCTCCAATAAATGTGTACCGACAGACAAAAGTGGCCATGGAAGATCTCGTCGAGGGATACTCTGTCGCCTACGGATTTCGCGCGATTGCACTCAGATATTTCAACGCGTGCGGGGCTGCTGAAGACGGAAGTTTGGGTGAAGATCATTCTCCCGAGTCGCATCTCATCCCCTTAGTTGTAGCCGCAGGACTCGGACTGGTTGATCGTCAGAAGGGCTTCGATGGAAAGATTGTCATCGCGGGAGAGGATTTTCCAACTCCTGATGGCACGTGCGTAAGGGACTATGTCGATGTTCGTGATCTCTCGGTCGCCCATGTTTTGGCTTTCGATCATCTCGCACAGCTACCAAGTGGAACCAAGATTGAAATGAATGTAGGGACTGGCAAGGGATATTCGGTTCGTGAGGTGATCGCTACGGCGAACGATGTTCTCGGACCAAGTGGAAGGTCGGTCCCTGTCGTTATTGGTCCGCGAAGGGTGGGGGACCCTCCTCGCCTTGTGGCAAATTCGCAATTGCTGCAACGGATATTAGGGTGGCAGTCACGCTACAGTTTGACTGATTCCATTACAGGTGTTGTTGAGTTTATGAGGCGCACCCCTCTTGGTTACGAGAGGAGAGTATAAGTGGTGTGCACCCAAGGAGAAGGATCAGATGCCTCGAAGCCACAACCTTACTGTTGAAAGGGTCGACAGATACTACTCCGGAGGGTTAGGCCTCCCTAAGTTTCGATAACAAGGCGAGATGCCTGTCATTGTGTTCGATCTCGACCCCGTACTCAAAAGCGCATGCGGCTATAAGTAAATCTACGGTCGGACAGGTTAACCCCGACTGTCTTGCTTGCTGAGCTAGACGCCATGATCTAAGCCAAACTGCACCGTTGATCGTGAGGCAGGTGAGGACCCTCTGCATCTCGGCTAAAGCGTCTCGTTCCCTTTTACCTCGAGCTCCGTGCCACAGCTCGAGGATGACAACATCACACAGCGCAGCCCTTCCATCTTCGAGCAATCCCTTTACGCGTTTCGCAGTGGGGCTAGTACTTGGTGGGCGAAGCATCTCAATCCAGGCTGAAGAATCTACCAGTACGATGCTAAAACTCATCAGGCACCTTCGCGCATTTTCCTTAGATCGGATTTTGTCATCATTTTCGAGAGTTTTCCCGCAAAACGAGTCAACTGCTGGCTTCGGTGACGATGGTTATAGTCGGTAATGGCGGTAATAATCGCCTCGCCCTTGGTCTTTGCCTTGGTGAAGTTAAGGAGTTCCTTCAGCAGGTTGTCTGGGATATCGAGAGAAGTTTTTATTTTTTTCATGGCATTCTAAAGAGGTAGCATTGTATAATTGTATTACAAAACGAGACCTTTTGTAATATGCCTAATGTCTAGTGGGCAAAAAATATTCTCCCAGGTTTTGGTTCTTTTACGGATCAGGAGAGTGAGCTAGTACGTAGGGCTGAAGGCTAGCCTGCATCGCTCACAGGTTTTCTACTGCGAGGGCGCATCGCTTGGAGATACTTCGGAAACATCAAGAATCGCGACCTCGCTGTGGTTCACCACAGTGTCGCCCGCGATTCTCGATGTTTCCTACGTCTATCCAAGCGCTTCACCCT
>JAYVGZ010000130.1:0-3734 GCA_043771805.1 Pseudomonadota bacterium | reverse complement strand
TCAAAGGTGTTACGCGAACAATTTTTGCAGTCAGGCGAACGTTTCGTCGACAACGAGCTAATCGCTCGTTGGCTATTTATGTGAACGGATAGTTGTTTTTACCCCGTATTTGCATCCGCAAATCCGTCCCTGAGGGGCTGAACGCTACTCGGACTTTAACTCCACCCCCTGAACGCTTACTTTTATTCTTCGTCAGCCTCGGCAATCGGCGTCAATAAAACAGAGTCCACGCTCCCGCGCGATCGCTTAAGGACCTTGAATTCATAGTGACCGTTTCCACACGTCTGTCCAACTTCGGGAATACCACTGAAGACTACATTTATCAGGCCGGCGACGGTGGAATATTCCGCTCCTTCCGGAAGTGATTTCGGCAAGGCCGCGTTGACATCAATAATTGACGCGTGGCCGTTCACAACAAATGAGCCGTCTTTACGGGGCTCAACCACTGGACCTTCGTCATCGTATTCGTCTTGTATCTCGCCTACGATCTCCTCGACGATATCCTCAAGCGTAACGAGGCCAGAGGTAATACCGAACTCATCAACGACGATCGCCATGTGATTTCGCTTTGCTTGTAGTTCACGGAGTAAGATACGGATCTTCTTGGTTTCAGGAACGAAGTAAGCAGGGCGCGTGAAATCAGCTAATTTGCGCGGTTCAGCGTCTTTGATGTGGCGCAGGAGATCTTTCGAGTGCACGACGCCAATTATGTTGTCCCGTGAGCCTGAATATACCGGCATTCGTGAATACCCCTCGGCTAAGATGGTATCGAAGATATCGTTCGGTAGAAGGTTGGCGTCAACTGCCACCATCTGCGTGCGCGGGACCATAATTTGTCGCACTACGCGTTCATCGAAGGCGAACACTTTCTCGATGAGCTCGTGCTCTGTTTTTTGGATTGAACCCTGTTCGCCGCTCCTGGCACTTTCAGCTAAGAGGAGTCGGAGCTCCTCCTCGGTATGAGATCCCCCCTCTTCCCCCACTCGGATTCCAAAGGGCGCGAGCACAAGCCAGGTGCCTTTATTGATGATCCACACCAGAGGCGCTGTAGCGAGGGCAAAGCCACGAAGCGGGAGAGCGCACGCGTAGGTTATCTCAGTCGGGTGGAAAATCGCCGCGTATTTGGGAACAGCTTCACCGAAGATGAGGTGCATCACCGTAATAAAGACAAAACCTACCGGCACAGCAATCTGGTGAGCAAGAAGTTCGGGTATGGGGAGCCCTGTACCGTGAAACACGCGCATTATAAACTCGGCCATCACTGGCTCACCAACCCAGCCGAGCGCAAGGCTGGCAAGGGTAATACCGATCTGAGCCGCTGATAGGTAGGCATCTAGCCGGTCAAGCATCGATTGCGAAAGCTTTGCTACCCGACTACCGCCAGCAGCATCGGCCTCTACAGCGGAATACCGAACCTTAACGAGGGCGAACTCAGCCGCTACGAAGAACGCATTGATAACGATAAGGAGAAGGAGGGAAAGGAAGCCAAGTGCCATACGACTGGGAGAGTATACGTTAAGGAAATTATTCTTCCAGTGGGTTTATTGGGACTTTATCGAGAAGGGCCCGTTCAAGTCGACCAAAGAGACCGATCAGTACTTGCAGCTCTGAAACGGTGGGGCGAGTGCGGCGGACCAAGTTTGTGAGCAGGTCTGGAATATGGGGCCGGCTCGTTTCGTTGGTGTACCCCGAAATCGTAGAAACGCGATTAAGGGTTCGGTCAAGAATATCAACTTGAGCTAGCGGTGCGAGGGGCTCAGAGGTACCTATGGGTATTTCAGTCTGATATTGGCGGAGGGAGAAAAGTACAAGCAATGCTGCTTGCCCAAGGTTGTATGAGCGGTTTTCTGACACGGATGGAATTCGTACTAAGGCCTGACACCACGGTAAGTGCTCTTTACGAAGGCCCGTGTCTTCAGGCCCAAAGACGAGCCCCAGACGCCGGGAGGCGGTGATCGGTAGTGTGGTAATCCATTTTTGAAGGGATTCTGCCGGAGCGCGGTGCTTAAAGTGTAGTGACGAAAAACCTACGACTTCGTGTAGGTCCGCAGTGGCCTCCCGCAGCGACGCAAAGTTCTCAGACGCAGCAAGCACCTCTTGTCCCCAACAAGCCACCTTTTCCGCTACGTCCTTCCGGTAATCGATGGGCGCGACCAGTCGAAGTGACGAAAAGCCGAGGTTACTCATGGCCCGCGCTACTGCGCCGATGTTTCGAGCGTCTCCCGGCTCTACCAGAATAACAACCACATCTGATAAGTGTGGTAGAAGTTCCAAATCGCCGTTGCCTGCGGTCGCAGGAGTGACAGAACCCCCATCATCCAATCCCAAGAGATTCACCTACCTCTTGGAGCGCAATGAGCTGTTCGCGCCAGTAACGATCCGAGCCGAAATCAACGAAGATTCTCTTGAAGGCCGGGTCTTCGTATCGCTTGGCTATCCACGCTGAGAAGTGCACCATTCGGATCGCTCGGAGTGGTTCTACGAGGCGTAGGGTGCTGCGATCAAAGGTTCGCATCTGTTCGTATCCCTCGAGCAGCACCTCCCGCTGTCGAAGTGACTCTTCATCGCGACCGGGTGTAAGGAGCCACAGATCTTGTACGCACGGCCCCTGGTAGGAATCGTCGAAATCAACGGCGTTGCAGCCGTCTCGCCCCCAAAGGATGTTTCCCACATGGCAATCACCGTGGATTCTTTGAAGCGGAACTGAAGAGAACCACGGCTCAGATGCTGCAAATAGACGCTCAGCCAATGCTGTATAGTGCCCTTGAATGGCGACCGGAAGAAAACCACCCTCGTTAAGGTACCGTAAACTACCCCGTCCGATACCCTCGACGGTAAGGTGGAGTCGGTGCTGGTGGGGACGCCGCGCGCCTACCATGTGGAGTCGGGCAATCAACCGGCCAACTTGGAGCAGCTGCTCCTTCGACATTTCATCTAAAATTCGCCCCCCCACCTTTGGGAATACGGCAAAGAGAATTGACAGGCCGGGAACAATTGAAAGGGTTGTTCCGTCGATAAACTTCAATGGAGCTACGACTGGAAGCTCCTCTTCCTGACACTCGGCCAGTAAAGCGTGCTCCTCTAGTATCTGCTCCTTTGTCCAGCGGCCCGGGCGGTAGAACTTAACTATTCGGAATGACTCCCATCGGGACTCGAGACTCTCCGGATTATCAACCTCAATCTCAGCCTCATAGACCCGGTTCTCTAGGCTGTTCAAAGCCATCACCCGCCCCGTGCACCGAACGCCGAGCTGCTCAACTGCCGTCAGGACCCGCTCGGGTATGAGCTCGTAAAAGAATTCGGTAGTCGCAGATGCAGCTTCAGTCATGATTTTTCCTAAGAAGGCGCTTAAACTCGCACGCGCGAAAGATTTTTACCACTCAGCTCTAGTATTGCGATAAACTAGGGGGGGTGCTTGATTACAGGTTTTAGTTGGCATAGTGCTGGCGGAGGGTTTTAGTAGTGTCGAGCTGTGACCGGTCGCAACGTTGGTATGCTCTACTGTTCCTCGCGACTTCCATTGTGCTTTGCAGCAGCCTAGCACATGCCGGAGTGAAACCACCTCTCCAAGTGGCCGTTCGAGCCCTCGAGAGTGGGGCTGTATCAATTGTCATCTCAAACATTACGAACGCCGCGTCGATCGTGACGGTTCAACGGCGGGTCGGTCAGGGCCGATTTGAGACAGTCACAAGTGCCCTTACGACTGCTCCAAGCATCGAACTCGTAGATGTTCC
>JAYVGZ010000129.1:0-3287 GCA_043771805.1 Pseudomonadota bacterium | reverse complement strand
CCAATCAACCGATGGGGCCCCTTACGCTGGCTGACTTTGTTGGACTGGATACCCTGCTCTACATCATGCAGATTCTGCACCGTGAACTCGGCGAAGATAAGTATCGACCGTGTCCGCTTCTTATAAAATATGTTGAGGCGGGGTGGTATGGGAAGAAGGTTGGGAGGGGGTTTTATAAGTATTGATCGGTGTGTTGCTCAGACCCGCTTTATTTGAGGCGTTCTATCACCGATTCGCTTCAGTTTTCGCATTCGAGAAAGTTTTCTCCACGATCCTTGACTGCAGAAATACGTAGTAATCTGCTGTGTCTCAACGGTTAGACTGTCGCACAACAAACAGCACTTCCAGAGGTAGTTTTCTGATATCTCAAGCTGCCCACCATTCCTTCCGATGGTGCATATAGACATCCTGTGCTAGGGTTCTATATGCTCGTTGAAATAGGTATATATGCCAAAGTTAAAAAAGATATCTACAAATATCCCTGAAGATTTACTGATCAAGGCCTGTAGCATCAGCTCGTTAAATCAAACCGAGGCGTTAATTGCAGGCCTAACGGAATTGATCGCACGCCACGAACGTAGCGAAGTTATAAAGCTGAGGGGTAAAATTAAGATAAACTATAATCCAGAACAAGCTCGACAACGAGTTCGGCTCTAAAGAGTCTTTGCGACCCATAACCAGGATATCTGTGAAAGGATTAGTGCTCGTTGATACCTCTGTTTTCGTAGAATATCTTAGGGGCGAAGAAGATGACACCCTCTCGGTATTGATCCTAAACAATCAAGTTCTCCTGTCACCCATTGTGAAATTCGAACTGCTCGCTGGGGTTCGAAAACAAGAGCTATCGCAGCTGGAGCGTTTACTAAGCACTCTCGTCCAGATTGATGAGTTCAATTCAATCAAGTCATATGAGAAGACACTAACGAAAGCGAAAGGCTCTGGCTTGTTGGGAGGATTGCCCGATCTCATGATACTTACTGATGCCCTCGTGCATAGGGCAGTATTGTTTTCTCTCGATGAAAAGATGATTAAATTGGCTAAAAGATTAAGGGTGGAAGTTTTCGATAGGGCGAAATCTTACGGGAGAATGCCATCCTCGTGTAAGTAGGCCATATCGGGCGAGTCCGCACACGTTGCTCAGAACGGAGGCTCTCTATGCCTGGCTTGATAGCTAGCGCATATTCCCAATTCGGCCCGGATATCTCCGTGATCGGCAGAAGCTCTTGCTAGCCGTCAATCGCGGTGCTAAGAATCAAAACATTGTTCCCGGAGGACTATGCTTGATACTGCCGCACAAAATCTCGCAAACAAGTTTAGTACTGCTGAGTCTGTTCACCGGGCTCTCTGTTTTACCCCGGAAGCCCTAACAAGGGATGAAGTCATTGGCGGTGATTCCATACTGGGCCAGCTGCAACTTTCCTCATTTAAAAATCTTGACGCGCTCAAAACGATCGTTCCCTCGTTTTCCTCGCACGAGCGGATAATTGCAATCGGCCTACTTTGTAATGGCCTGTCGCGGCTTTTAGCCGAAGGGCGAGTTAACGCACAAGCGCTGGAATTGGTTGACGTGATGATTACACAACACCTAAATGAATTTACGTCGTACACACCCTCAATTCTCCCGCTTCTAGAAAAATTGGGGAACGCCGGACTAGTGCACATTCAGGAACTCTATAGAGCAGAGCAGGCTAGTCGCGGACAGTGTTCCTTTGCACCGCTTAGCGCTGCACAAAAAGCCGCCCTTGTCTCTCTCTGTCGGCTGGGAAAGACGGGATTTGTCACCGCAGTGGGTCTCCTCAAGGACGATCCGGAATTTTCTGCAGACTCGTCGCTATCTTCCCAGCAGTTCATGCAAGAACTAGCGACTACTATGTGCCAATGCGTTGACCCGAATTTCATACTTAATTGGGCAAGAAATTCATTCAATCCCGAGTTAAGCGATGTTACCTCACGCCTCGCCCTGGAAGTCTTACGATTGAGGGCCTCCGACCACCTCAAGCTACACGTAGCAGAGATGCAAAAGACAGTAGCGGATAATCCGACTGGATTCTCAGCTTTGCAAGCCAAGTACCATTACTTCGCACTTACTCAACCGTGTCATCGAAACTCTTTTTTTGCACGCGGCGAAGCTCCGTCGGCTTCGTCTATCGCACTTCTTAATGAAGGATTGTCGATCTTATTGAAAGATGGAATACGCAAGCTGCAACAGAGTAAGGAGCTCCCGCTTTCGGTACCGGTCACCTCCATTACTGGATCAGAGATTCGAATGAAAGCCCGGTCCACCTTTGGAAGCTTTATGTCTCGGCTATTCGCTAAACCATCAGATCCATCCAAGTTTGTGTCTTCTGTTCCTGTTGAAAGTGCAAAAGAGTTCGACGTCTGTTCCATCTCTATTCATAGCTTCTGCCGAAATCTTCTGGATGCCTTCAATGCTCACCCAGCATTTAAGGATGACACTGTCAGCTGCGACCTTTTGCCCGAAACGGCGCGAGAAGTGTTTGCTTCAAGCGTTGCGCAGCTCCTCGATACCTGGATTCCTCTGATCCAAGAAGTTAGAGCGCTGGACGAGACAAAACTGGTCAGCTACCAAGATAAACATACAATTGCCTCCTCTCTCGGTTGCGCTACTCATGTATCCCCCGCCGCACTGGACCAGCTTCTGCAATTTTCAAAATCAAACAGCCCGTGGGAGCGCGAGGTATCGCTTATTGCGTACCAAACTGCTCACGGAATCGTTCGCCGCAGTGCCGCAGGCGCAGTGGACCTTCCCTATACAGCCATCATGGATCGATGCAGGGAACTTCTCTCCGACGGAGAGGCAGATGTGAATGCTAACGCCGCAGAGCTTTTCTTCGCGATTCAAACGGATCTTAACATCCACGCCACCGAGCAGCGTCACGCGGTAGCCACAATGTTCGACGCGCCAGTCCCTCCACTAGCCCACGGAAGTAGGTGGATTTACATTATGCAGGCGGCTCGAAGGCACCTCGCTCTCGATGAAAGTCGAGGGCTCAAGGCTGCCGAGCTGTGTCTAGAGTACAACGAGCAGTTCTTGCACCAGGAAGTTCTAGGTTGGTTTCAAGACTCCCTTAAGGGGCGGAAGGAATCGCTTATTGCACAGCCGTGTGAACGGGTATTTAGGGAGATGTTGGCGCGGCACGCTGCCGGTACCACGCCTTTGCACTACCTTACTAAAGATCTTTTGGTCACGCTGCTCGAGCGATGGACAGAGCGAGGGAATCAGTAAAACGGTAACGACCTCCGACTTGAACTCGTTCGGTTATGCT
>JAYVGZ010000128.1:0-2483 GCA_043771805.1 Pseudomonadota bacterium | reverse complement strand
TGTTACCCTTATCCCCCGCAAGAATCGGCTCACCGTTTCCATTGAAGTAGCCGAATCGGAACAACGCATCTTCTCCAATGTCCCTGTAGGCTTTCAACTGAGCCTCGCCGTAACGCTCCTCTGCTGCCGCCAAAAGCCCACTTAAACCTCCCACTAGGCGAGCGGAAAAAAACGTAGTGTCAACGGGCAGAAATTACTCACTGCTCCCAACCTCATCCTTCAACGAAAGCGAAAGCCGCTCATTAAACCCAACCGTCTCCAAAACAAGTTCAATCGACTTCTTCGGCAACCCCCGCTCCTGCGCCACCGCTTCAAAACGCTTCCTATCCACGTACTCCTGAATCACCTCGGCTGCAAATTCTGGAAAAACCTCGCGCACCTTCTCCGGATTCACCTCGGTGCGCTTCACCTTAGATACAGAAGCCTTTCCGAACTCCCCGTCGTAAGGAGCCGTTCCATCCACAAGTTTCTGGCGAATAACTTCCCGTACCTTCTCTTGCCGCGCCTGTAGAAATGCAAGCTCATGAGATATCCCGCGCGTAAGCTCAAACTTACGCTGCGCGAGCTCCGAGTACTCGCGCACAAGCTCTGGCACTTCCAGCGTTAGATCCCGAGAGGCTCGCTCATCGAGATCATTCAAGTATGCATAAAGCTCAAGTGCTATTTCAGCATCGAGGGCGGCGTACTCTACCTGTTCGCGCGAGAGCGGTCTTAGAGACCAATTACTAGTTTGCTGCTCCTTTCGAACCTCTTTACCCAAAAGAAGCCGGCAGCAAGTCCGAAGGGTGTGATTGGGAAGATCTGGCCTCAGCGCTCGCGACATTGAAAGCGTGTCTCGAACTCCTTTAACCCGCATTCCGTAGCGATTAAACTGCCGCTCCTCAAACAAGGCATTATGGGCCACAATAAGAGGAGTTGGTGCAGACAGAACCTCCGACAGCTCTTTAGGTGCTCCGGTTGCAAGCACATCAATCAGGAAGACGCGCCGGGTCGTGGGTACTCCGATCTGTATGAGACAAAGCTGTTCGTTCCCAGTCTCCCAACCACTCGTCTCTGTATCTACCGAGATGAGCGGCTCTTGCGCGATGGCGAGCGCCACTCGCTCCAAGTGCTCTGAAGTCGTAATCCATTCAAACTCGAAACTTAATTCAGCGTACATCGCTGCAACCCCCTACCCTGTTTTAATCTAATCAAACCAGCTCACTTGGCCTTTAGAGCTATCCTTGCTAACCTCCGGCCGACTGTAACCCTCCGGAAACTAATCCGGCGACCGTTGTACCATGAAGCGTGTCCTTCTCAGAGTAGTCTTGCCTTGGTTAATCACGTGCGTCGCGCTTTATTTGGCGTTCCGGGGCGTGCAGTGGGGATTGCTTTGGTCACACGTGAAATCTGCTCATCTTGGCTACATTCTGCTTGCCGTGATTCTTACAGCTTTTAGTTATGTACTTAGATCCGCTAGGTGGCCACTCCTATTCCCAAGTACGAGCCTTCCCTTTTGGTCCTCGTACCGTGTTCTGGTTCTCGGTTTTTTCATGAACAACATCCTCCCAGCTCGAGCAGGGGAGTTAGTTCGGGCGCACCTCGGAGGCAAAGTCACTGGTGAACCTCGCACCCTGGTTTTAGCAACGGTAGCGAGCGAGCGGCTGGCTGACGGACTCACTATCAGCCTCATGTTCGCGAGTATTATCATGTTCCTTGGTCGCGGGCACCTTGATGCCGAGTATGCGCAGAACTTAATGTACGTTGCCTATCTCTTTGTTTTTGCGGCTCTTGGAGTTATCAGTGTGCTTCTGGTTAGAGGTAAGATCTTTTCGCTCGTTGACCACTTAGCCTCCAAGCTCAATCATAAAGCCTCCACCTACACCCTCAGCCGGGTTCAAATCTTCATTAATGGACTTAGCCCATTGTGTTCACCCGGCCGCGCTCTGATTATCGCCTGCTGGTCAGCACTTATTTGGGGTGTTGAACTTGGAGTTTTCGCCGCCGTCGGAGCCGCATTCAACGATGCGCCGCTCCCTCTTTCGTCCGTCGTTCTTTTCCTCGTTGCCGTCAACTTCAGCTCGCTAGTGCCAGCTGCGCCGGGAGGATTCGGGGTCATTGAGCTCTTTGCAAAAAAGATACTTCTCTCGGTCGGTGTAGCGAGTGATGAGTTGGCCCTATCGATGGTTCTCGTTCAGCACGTAATTCAGTATGCGGTGATCGGGGTGCCCGGAGCTTTTCTACTTGCTACACTTCGAACCCAGCTTCAGGATATGCAGAGTAACTCGGGAGAGATCGAAACTATAAAGTCTGCTCCTGCCCCCAGCTAAGAGGTTTTCTTTTCATCTTCTGGAGGGGGGCCAAGGCTCAGGATCTCGGTTTCGCCGTAGTATTCCTCCTTCTTTGACGCGTCAACTACCCTTAGCTTGCCAATCATCTCGGCCATGCGTTTGGCATCACTTTTTATTGACTGCAATGCACCAACGAACTTGGAGTCATCCTTC
>JAYVGZ010000127.1:0-2779 GCA_043771805.1 Pseudomonadota bacterium | reverse complement strand
CAGGGCTCGCACTCCCTATACTTCTAAGAATCCATGATTCATCAAGTACCCGGCGTTAATCAAAGCGGAGGCGAACAACCCACAAGCGGGATCAGAATTCCGCCTGCGCCGGTTTCAGTCACCGATCTGCTTCAGGCTCAAGGTATTCGAGATTCGTCTCTGTTGGATCGATTTGGTGGAGCGATAGTACTCGCTGAGAAAACATTACCACGGTCGAAATGGTATCTAGCCGACGGCACAAAGACCGATGCGCGCGCCGCTCTGCTTCTAACGGTGACATCAGAATCACAACAATCGAATTACAGTATGTGGTCGATCCCATTGGGACCCTCAGGCCCTACCTTTGATGGGTCGAACCAGGATTTGCTCAAAAGACTCCTAGCCGACTTCAACCGGCAATCGCCAGAAATGTTTGAAATTTCTTTTAGAAAAAACGGAGCAGTGCCTTGGTTGAGTCCCACCGCAGCCCGAGAGGATGCGGAATTGACCCTCCTCCGGCATCCTCGAGAGGTAACCACCACGATCCGAGAAGTCTCGCTTGGGCCTGATCTGCGCCTTAAGCTCCAAATGCGTGGGGCAGCGCCGTATCTTGTACTTGAGTCGAACCGAGATGAATTTGCGGACAGCGTGGGCCTACTCTTTTCGAAAGCAGTCAATATATCGCTGGACTACCTTGTAGGCCTTGTGATGGCGACTGAGTATGCTGCGACCCAATCACCCTCGCGTCGAGATGAAGCTCTAGTCAGAGTGGGTCGATTGGCTGATAAACTTGTCTCGGTGACCCGGCCAGAAGGGGTTTCCGTGCCGTTGATGAGATCTCTTCAGGAGCAAATCCTATCGGGTTACGCCACTGAACTTTTGTGCATTCGGTCCCCCGAACTATCACCGGCGAAGGCACTCCTGAGGGTTGCGCATTTTCGGGACACTTTACGTATCACAAGAAACTCAAAAGGCCCGGATGTCGCATGGAGTCAATTGTACATCTCGTCAGATAATGAAGGGAAAGGGCTGATTGAGGCGCGGATCTGCTCCACCAACGTCTGTGCTCCATCAGATTTTGAGCGAAAGTCCCACGATTTTCTTGCGAAGGTTCAGCTTGAGTTTGACCTAACGTCGCTCCGAGATCGCAAGCAGCGTCAGCACGAATTGCTTCGTGTTGTTGAGGCTTTTGAAAGCGGCAGGGGAGTCCTCCTAGGCGATTTTTCTGATTTCCTGTTGCATGTGACGGGGCGCAACGCTAGCCATGATTTCTTCTCTCCAGCTCAATTCACCGAGACATGGTCAGGCATTGACCGAGAGCTTCTTGTGCCCGGCAGCGCGCTAAAAATTTTCTCGGTTATGGTGGAGGAGAGCTTCCCCAACTGTAAGGTTACCCGGCAACATGGAAGCTCCGAGGAGGTCGTGTATCGGATTGAGAATCCTAAAGCCGATGTAATGACGCTTCACCTGCACGATGAGGGCATAAAAGACCTTCTGGTATTTCCGAGAAGAGTCCAAGGTTCTGAGGATACGGATGCTTCGGGGCACCTACATTGTAAGTTACAGCATGTCTATCAGCTTTATCCGTTATTCCGGAAAACCATTGAGAGAATGGGCGCTAAATTCGCCGCAGAGAACGGGGTGCTCGGGAACTATGTAGATAAGAAGCAGAATCAGCTAGGTGGACTTGGAGCTCAACGTTTACTCTTGTTTTGTCAAATCCTCTTTAGTGAAAAGAATGCTCCGCCTCTGTTTTCGGTAATTCCCCCGGCTTCCCTAAAGACCGCTTAATCCGGTTCTTGGTTCGCTGCGCAGATCCTTCTGTTACTTTATAGCTTCGCTTTACAGGGCCCGCGCCTCGGCGGTCGAGCATGGAGACATGCCCCCTTTCTTTGTCGCGACTGCAGCACCCAGCCTGTTACCAAAATCACAGCTCTCTGAGAATGGTACTCCGGTTAGTAATCCACTCACGAACCCTGCAGTGAAGGCATCACCTGAACCGATCGTATCTACAACGTCAACAGCATACCCTTGAATATCGACCCGTTCCCCGCTCGCGGCACCGCCATAAACACCTTGTGCCCCGCGTGTCACCAACACGTGGGTGAGCGAGAATTTCTCAAACATGTACTCGCAGAATTGCTCCACTGTGAGTTCTGGAATTCCAAGCGCTGAGCATACGGGCGTTACTTCATCGGAATTGAGCTTAAGGATATCAGACAGTTCAAGCGAACGGCGGACAGTTTCTGGCGAGTAGCACTCCTTGCGAAGATTTATGTCGACCAGCTTTATCGCTCTCGGGCACATTTCGATGAATGAATAAAGCGTCGAGCGGGATACGAGTGCTCTCTGACTGAGGGTCCCGAAGCAAATGAGATCGACTGTGGAGGAAAGCTCCTCCAGTTCGGGAACAAGCGCGATGTGGTCGTAAGCCACATTCTTCACAATATGGTAGGACGCGTTCCCTTGTTCGCTAAGCTGCACGTCCACAGTTCCTGTGGGAAGCCTCTCGTCTATCTGTACACAAGATGTATCCAGGCCAAGCGTCTTTAGCGTAGCGAGGGCCTCTTTACCGTACGCATCGTTCCCAATTCGGGTAACTAGCGACACCTTGCATCCAACACCCTGTGCACGAAGCGCAAAATTGGCGGGCGCCCCGCCCAGTTGAGCCCCGGACGGCAAAAGATCCCAGAGTAGCTCTCCAAAGGCAACAATACGTGGGCTCATAACTTCCTCAAAATTACTGACGTGAAGCCCACCAATGCAAATGGACTGGCGTGTCGCATACTACGTGCGCCAA
>JAYVGZ010000126.1:0-5475 GCA_043771805.1 Pseudomonadota bacterium | reverse complement strand
GCCAGGTGCTTAAGAGGCCCCGCGCTTCTTCGTCCGAGCTTGCAAGCTTGCACTCGACGCTGTAGTCGGAACTGTACATGTCCGCTAAATCTTGAATCTGCTCAAACTGCTCACGTTGGTCGTCAACAACTAGAAGCTTTACGTACTTTCTTACTGCCATGATCTACATCCCTGAAAGGCCAGCCTTACTGTTGCTTGCCTTATGAAGAGCTATCGACAGGAAATAGAATGAGATGAAGAGTTCTTCAAAATATCGGGGAAAAAGGAAAATATCCGATTGCCACTTCTAGTTTATTTTCATATGGTAGTGAAATGAGGTATAGAGGTGCTTTTCGCCACTGTACTACTTACCAACTAAAACGTTTGCCTGCTGATTACCCAAAACTTCAATAGGTTAGGTAAAAAAAGACGGGCGTCGTAAAGGGGTCGCTATGAAGAACAAAGCCCGCAGACAACCGCGTGAAACGAGCGCTGAACAATCTGCAGATGAGACCAACTCGTTTCAATCCAATACGTTAGCTCCTGTACAGCGTCAGACGCTTGAGTTTCTGAGGAACTTTCTCGCTGACAAGGGCTATGCGCCTTCACTCAAAGACATCGCGGATTTTATTGGCGTGAAATCGGCTTCGACGGCTCACTTTCATCTTGAACGGTTGGAGAATAAGGGATTTATTCGTCGCGGAACGGACGGGCTCCTTGAGATACTCGATAGGGCAACGCCAGAGCTGGCACCATCAGCAGTGCCGCTGGTCGGAGTGATAGCAGCCGGACGACCAATCGAGGCGATTGAGCAAGCGACAACTATCGAGATACCTCCGAGCATGATTGACGGTCGCGGAGAAGTCTACTGTCTCGAAGTTAGCGGGAGTTCAATGATTGACGAGCATATCTGCGACCGCGATGTGGTAGTAATTAAAAAGCAAGATTCGGCTGAGGATGGTCAAATCGTCGTAGCTCTACTCGACGACGGAACCGCAACTCTTAAACGGTATCGACGATTGAAGAGTGGAAAGGTGATGCTGATTCCGGCAAATCCAACCATGCAGCCGATCACAGTCGATAAGGTAACGATCCAGGGACGTCTCATTGGGGTGATTCGTGAGCTACACTAAGTGAAGCTCTTGGTAGATGAAGGATACGCACGCTTTAAGAAATATATCGTCAATAGCTGTCATGGGAGACAGCAATCAAAGGGATAAATAAATGGAACTTTACGAGCGAGACAATGGTGATTCAGTTGGCGTTGAGGGCGAAAAAGGGAAGGCTCTTACCTCCGCAATTACACAGCTAGAGAAAAAGTACGGGAAAGGGGCAATTATGAGCCTCGGGACCTCTATGTCAGAAAAGGTTGATGCCTACTCGTCAGGCAGCCTTACTCTCGATATTGCACTTGGGATTGGAGGTCTACCGAAAGGTCGTATCTGCGAGATCTACGGCCCAGAATCTTCAGGAAAGACGACTCTAGCGCTCAGTGTAGCAGCCGAAGTTCAGAAGGCAGGCGGAACAGTAGTGTTCATCGATGCAGAGCACGCGCTCGACGTGAACTACTCAAAACGACTCGGCGTCGATACAAGTAAACTCCTTGTGAGCCAACCGGATTGCGGCGAGCAAGCTCTCGAGATCTGCGAAGCGCTGGTTTCCTCGAACTCTGTCGATTTAGTGGTAATCGACTCAGTGGCAGCACTAGTGCCAAGAGCTGAAATTGACGGTGAAATGGAAGACCAGCAGCCAGGTCTTCAGGCACGACTGATGAGTAAGGCTCTAAGAAAGCTCACAGCCATTTCAGCCAAGTCAAACACGACTATCATCTTCATTAACCAAATTCGAATGAAGATCGGTGTCATGTTCGGAAGCCCTGAGACAACCACTGGCGGTAATGCACTTAAGTTCTACGCTTCCGTAAGACTTGATGTACGTCGTATCGGATCAATCAAAGATCAAGAGAACGTTACCGGCAACCGTGTCAAGGTTAAGGTGGTTAAGAACAAGGTAGCGGCTCCATTCAGAGAAGCTGAGTTCGATATTATCTTCAACGAGGGGATCAGCTTCCTCGGCGAAGTTGTTGACCTCGGCGTCGAGAAGGGGATCGTTGATAAAGCAGGTGCCTGGTTCTCTTTCCGCGGCGAACGTCTCGGGCAGGGTCGAGAGGGGGCCAAGACCTTCTTTAGAAACAATCCTGAGTTGGCTAAAGAAGTGCGTGGGCTCATCCTCGATTCCGCAGGGGTACCAGCAGCGCTCTCGTTGGAGACGAATACTGATATGGCCAATGGCGAAAGAACTGCTGGTCGTAAGAAGAAGTCTGCGAACGGATAGGCGATTAGCTAGTTCGGCAGCCCCAAACGCGGGGCTGCCGGTGTATTTTTCCCTAGCCCTGAATCGATTTGTTACCGAAAGTCCCATTATTGGCGCCTCTGTATCTCCCCAACTATCGCTCTCAGTGGTCGCACGGGGGAGTAAATGCTTAGGCCCCTACTACGCCGTGATTTTTTTTGGCTGCACTTTGTAGTAAACAAACAGCAAAATCAGAGCGCCGATAACCGACATGATCAAACCTGCGGGTTCTCCTTCAGCATACCAGCCTAGCATCCGGCCAAGGAACGCCCCAAGACTAGCTCCCACTACGCCTAACACTGTTGTAACAATAAAGCCGGCCGGATCACGTCCTGGCATTAAGAAACGGGCGATAAGTCCGATAACGAACCCTACGATTATTGTCCAAACAAAATTCATGCTCGACCTCCTAATAATTATTCGACCGTACATCGATCGATAGCTTACACTCGCGTCTGTACGGTAGGGGCAGGGACCAAAAAGCAAGTCCAACTGAGTACCGACATGGGCATTACACGGTAGGTATGAAGCGCTGTACATGAGCTGCGACAGCGTTCCGCCCAGCTCCCACCTCAGTGCTTCGCCGCCACGGAGGATTCTATCCAAGAGAGCATTTGTACCATCACATTATCCACCCCCTCATTTAGTGCGGCTACCGCCGCCCCAGAATTCGATGCACTCAAGGGCACTGTACTCCTAAACACTGTAGTGACCGACCTGTCGCGGTTTTCGGTGGGTACGAGGTCCGCTCGCACTATCACGACCGCGACCTCGGGGAATACGGTAGCGTCATGGAAAAAAGAAACTATCTCCGTTGCTAAGAAAAAATCGGCATTGGTCAGCCCGTAACCACGGCTGACCTGCCTAAAAAGTCCGGAACAATCCAAATTCGCGAGCAGGGAAGACGTAAACATCTCCGTTGGCAACGCGGCCCAAGTCGCAAACTGGTAAAAGCCCCACTCACCCGGTGCGCGAGTGAATGCAATCGTCGCACGATCGATCAAGGAGGCGCCGCGCGTCGTATCGACAATAAGACTCTTTTGAAATTGGGGATTGGTATGTGATTGAGTACATGCGCGAGTACTGAGGGTATACAGGCGCGTCGGCGTTCCCGGTTTTCCACCGAGCAGTGAAGAGAGAGAACAGCCCTGGAATGTGGCCGCAGCAAAAAACAACGCAATTGTGACGTAAAAATGCTTCATCTTAATGAACCCTCTGAGCTGGCTCTGATGGAGCGACTGTACTCATTACTTCTCCTCTTGCCTTTCTCCTGGCCCGAATGCGGAAGGCGGAGGACCTTGTAGAAACTGGGTCGGATCTCGATATTTTTCGGCAGTCAAAGTGACAGAGTTTGCGGCCCGCGCCAGACGGTCCGATAGTACTCGCGTTTGTTGCGCTACCACGTCGGCTACCGTCGCCAATGCCTTGCTAGATTCAGTTGTGGAGGTTTTGAACTCTCGTACTGCGGCCTTGCCATCGATCACGAGCTGTCGCAATTCCTCTAGAACCTGCGCAGGGTCGTTATCAGTTGTGGCAAGTCGGCTTACTATCCCTCTAGCATCTAGAATAATACCTTCCACCTCCTTCTGGTTTTCCGGGGATAAAAATCCAGCAAAACGCTCTAGCGCATCCCTCGACAGGGAAAGAACTTCTGGCACGGAGTTTTTCAGTCCTTCGAGTCCTGCGGCTCCCTCAGAGATAACAGGATACTGTTCCCCGTCGGGAACATCAGTGAGCGGAACGGCGCGCTGACTGCCCTTCACTAAGTCAACGCCGGCTGCCCCTGTCAAAAGATTTGTTGCAATGACTGCTTGCGTGTCGGTCCGAACTGGAGTCCCCGGCTTGAGCTGGACTACCACCCTAATTTTCTCGATATCCGCTGACGAGAAGTCAAAGTTGCTGACTGAACCTACCCGCACACCCTTCATAGTGACAACGCTACCCTCTTCCAACCCGCTCATCGAGTGCGTCTTGAAATACACGATATATTTTGTTGGGTCGGCTACCTGCCTCGAACGAGCCAACCAGAATAACGCAAGGGCGCCGACTACGATCAAACTCAGTAGTGATATTCCGACGAAGAGATAACGCGCCCGTGATTCCATTTCTATTACATCCGCTCAAAGTATTCGTGTATCCAGGGATGGGATGATTTTACTATCTCGTCGTACGAACCTTCGGCGATCTTTTTTCGCTCTAGCAACACAATGATTTTATCTACTACCGATTTAAGAGTCAGGACGTCGTGCGTTACTACCATGACAGTCAATCCGAGATTATCAGCGAGGGACCGAATGAGCTGATCAATACCCCGGGCATTAATCGGGTCTAACCCAGAAGTCGGCTCGTCCAGAAACAAAATCTCCGGCTCCAGAGCGAGAGCGCGAGCGATCGCTGCGCGTTTTACCATTCCACCTGATAGCTCGCTGGGCATTTTTTCTCCCGCACTTGCTGTGAGTCCGCTCATCAGCAGTCGTGAGGTCACAATCGGGTACAGCAGTTCGTTGGGAAGTTTCAGCTGCTCGATCAAGGGCACCGCTATATTTTCACGCACTGTTAGCCCTGAGAACAGAGCCCCATCCTGAAAAAGAACACCGAAGTGGGTGCGTAATTCCGATAGCTCATCCTCCTCTAAATGCCACACATCCTTGCCCAGTACCTCAATGGTGCCCTGATGCGGGCGCTCTAAACCCAAAATTTCTCGCATCATGACCGACTTGCCGGTACCGCTGCCTCCGATTATGCCAACTATTGTTCCCGGTGCGACCTCAAACGAAACATCTTCGTGCACGGTGACCGTCCCAAATCGGGTATAGATCGATTGTACCTTAATGATCGGATCGGTGGCGCCCATCACAGCTCCAACGCCTGAAAGACAAGCGCGAAAGCTGCGTTCATTAAGATCACAAGGACGATACTTTGGACTACGGTTGAAGTGGTGTGAATTCCCACGCTACGGGCATTTTTTTCTACGACTAGCCCCTCGTAGCATCCCACCAGACCGATGATGACCGCGAAAAAGGGGGCTTTCACTAACCCAATCCAGATATGACGGAGCGCCAGAGTTTGTCTGAGCCGCTCGAGAAAGATGACAGGCGAAATGTCGAGCGAGACGTTAGCGATCGTCAGCCCACCCAAAATTCC
>JAYVGZ010000125.1:0-5738 GCA_043771805.1 Pseudomonadota bacterium | reverse complement strand
CACCGAGGAAAACCGATGCCGGACGGTTGGAAGCAGGAGGCTCTCTTCGGCAAAGACTGGGCTCATAAAGAGAAGCCATAAGGAGCTTATTCATGCCCGCGTTCAGTCTCATCATAGCGGCTCTTGCTCAACCTTTTTTCGGTGTCTACTGGACAACCCTCGAGCACCACGCCGTAACGGTAAAGGCGTACGGCTTCGAGCAGAGCGTTACTGAGTGCCTAGGTTCTTCGAGAGAGGCGAAGATCCGCTATGAGATTCAGATCTGTCGAAGACGCACTGCTTGGTTTGATTCCTGTGCTGAGCCCCGTTTAGAGAACCACTCAATTGCGTTTGATTCGATCACGGAAAGCTACCGCGTCGTGGCTGATCGCCACGGAGATGAGTCAGGGCCCTCAACCGTTGGCATTCCCTCGCGAGCTGAGGCCGTTATGAGCATGATAACGTTAGAGGCACTCTCCCTTGAGCACCTCTCCCGCGATGAGACACGGCTTCTTAGTGAGAAAGCGAGGTATGTTCAGGTCCGGGGGGTCTTCTCGTGCAAGGGGAGCGTCAACCGAACTATTGCGCGCCTCTCGCAAGTTCTGACCTTCGGATTAGTGAATGTGATTGATTCCGACTCTGGGTGGTTTGATTTTGATCTAGATGGCGGGATGACGAATCTAGAATGACACCGGTTCAGCTACCCTCAAAAGACCGAAGTCGAACCTGGATCGTCGTTGCGGTTGTTGCCGCGGTGCTTCTAATAGGGATTCTTGTCACGCGCTCGGTGAGCCAAGAAGAATCAGTCTTTAATAATATCATCGTCTTCGCGCTGGTGAATATAAACGTTATGGCGTTGCTGGTACTCATCTTCATGGTGGGTCGTAACGTGATGAAGCTTATCTTCGAGCGGCGAAGCGGCATTCTTGGCTCAAAGCTTCGGTCAAGGTTGGTTGGCGCTTTCGTTCTTATCGCCTGCATTCCGATGACGGTCTCGTTTCTGGTAGCGAGTGGTCTCATTAATGAAGCAATGGACGGTTGGTTTAGCACCCAGATTGATACTGCCGTGACCGGAGCTGTTACTATTGCCCGTCAACATCTTACCACCATGAAGATTTATGTTCGGGGGGCGACATCGCGAGCACAGCGGGCACTGGGATCACACGGCGACCTCTACGCCCGATCTGACGTATTGCAAGAGACACTTGACGATATTAGGCACGCGAATGACCTTTATTCGGTGCGACTTATGTCATCAGATGGTGAGCTTATCCTTGAGTCATCTCATGCCACGGCTGGAGTCGACGCATTCAAAGAACCACGACTTGACCCAGAGGTCATTCGCAAGGTCAAGGGAGCCGAGCAAACTATCCGAATTGAGGAGCGCGGTGCGAGCCAGTTTATTCGGTCCTATACCCTCATCGGCTCGGTCGTGTTGGTTATTTCGTACCGAATGGACCCCGAAATAGTGCAGGCTCAGGGTGCAGTGAACGATTCTTTCAGTGAGTACGAACAGCTAAAAATGTTCCGGCACCCTCTCAAGACTAATTTCATGTTGACCCTTGCGCTCTTCAACCTCGTCAGTCTTTTTGGTGCGATCTGGGTCGCATTTTTTGTTGCTAAACAGATTACAGGACCAATACAACGCCTCGCTGAAGGCACCATTAGTGTCGCTCGGGGTAACTACGACTTTCGCCTTAATCCCATTCGTGATGATGAAATGGGTTTCCTCGTCACTTCCTTTAACTCCATGTTGTCAGAGCTGCGAAGCTCAAGGGATGAGGCTCAGCGCGGCAGCGTTCTTATCGAGACGATACTTGCCAATCTAGCGGTCGGAGTAATCGCGCTAGATCCAGAGAGGCGTGTGACTACTGTTAATAGTGCAGCCGGCTCCCTGCTGCAGATTGATCACGTCAACTTCTCTCCTGGAGTGCCCCTCGCTGAACTCCTACGCCCCGAAGATTTTCATCGAGTTGAGCCACTTATTGAGACTCTCGATGCTAGTGTTAGTCGAGGCATGCCGCAGGTGTCAGAGATTGAGATGCGGGTACAGTGCGGTGGGAGAGAGCTACTCGTCATGTGCACGGCCGGGCGCATCGTCGCACGAGAAAATCAATCTTTAGGATACGTCTTGCTTTTTGATGACATCACCGACATCTCTCGCTCTCAGCATCTTGCAGCGTGGCGTGACGTAGCGAGGCGAATAGCACATGAAATCAAGAATCCACTGACGCCCCTACAGCTCTCGGCGCAAAGGCTCGAGAAGCTTCTCTCGGGCGACGAGTATTCACAGGCCGTACAGGAATCAACGCGCACGATCGTAGAGCATGTCGCCTTGATCAAGAGGCTCGCCAATGAGTTCTCAGAATACGGACGTATGCCGACGGCACAGTTCGGGCCCACCGATCTCAGTGCGCTCCTCACCAATACTGTTGCGAATTTCCGCGAGAACAATCCAGATGTTTCTTTTCAATGCAGCATAGAAGGGAAGTTCCCTGAGATGCTCCTCGATCCAGAGCAGATCAGAGGGGTGATAATTAATATTCTGGACAATGCTGTTGCAGCAGTACGGGGAGTCTGCACCACTACTATCGCCGCTCATTCGGCCGAGATAAAGGTCCGGGCATCGTTCGATCGTAGTAAGAAAGGCGCCTTACTTGAGTTCTCTGACAATGGCCCCGGTGTGTCAGCAGCCGACAAAAGTCGAATTTTTGAGCCGTATTTCACCACGAAGAAGGGTGGTACTGGTTTAGGGCTCGCGATTGTGAGTTCAGTGGTGTCTGATCACCAGGGAGATATTCGGATTTTCGATAATCAACCGCGTGGCGTAAAGTTTGTTGTTACACTGCCCCAACATCCCCACCCATCTACACTCAGAAGATTTAGCCGCGTTTAATATAGGAGACCTATGCCTGTCTTTGCACGTTTGTCCTGCTCAGTAGCTAATTTCCTTATGGTTGCGCTCGCCATTCATTGTGTTCCTGCGCTAGCTACGCCAACCCTTAAAGTTATCGCTTCTGGGCTTAACCGTCCGCTCTACATGGCAGACCCTGCAGACGGAACAAGGCGCCTCTTCATAGTAGAGCAAGGTGGTACAGTTCGCATTCTAATCAACAAGCGGCTGCTGCCTACTCCCTTTCTCTCTCTTTCATCGAAGATCTCTCGAGGGCCCGAGCAGGGGTTGCTTGGCTTTGCATTCGACCCAAACTTCAAGGCTAACCGCCGGTTTTTCGTTAATTACACGCGGGGGGACGGGGCTACTGTTGTTTCCTCGTTCATAGCAAACCGAAGATCCCCCAATCGGGTAGACCCCGCCTCTGAACGGGTGCGCCTCGTATTTGCCCAGCCGTTTGAGAACCACAATGGCGGGCATCTTATCTTTGGCCCCGATAAGTTCCTTTACATCGGCTCGGGGGACGGCGGGAGCGGCGGTGACCCGCAAGGCAACGGGCAGAGCCTTACTACGCTGCTCGGAAAGATCCTTCGTATCGACGTGTCCGCACCGCGAGGGTACGCAATTCCGCAATCGAATCCATTTCGGGGGGTAGCAGACGCGCATCCTGAAATTTTCGCTTACGGGCTTCGCAATCCTTGGCGATTCAGTTTTGATAGGGGCACTGGCCGAATTTTTGTTGCAGACGTTGGGCAGAGTTCAGAGGAAGAGGTCTCAATCGTGAAGGCCGGAGATAATCTTGGCTGGAACATCACTGAGGGTAGCTCCTGTTTTGCTCCACGAGTTGGTTGCTCTGTGGCGGGCCTGACCCCGCCCATCACTAGCTACGGTCGAGGCGAAGGGGGCTCGGTAACTGGGGGTTACGTCTATAGAGGACGGAGGCTCGCTGGTTTCTCTGGAAAGTATCTCTTCGGTGACTTCGCCTCGGGGAAAGTCTTTGCGTTGTCGGAGGCATCCGATGGTTCGTGGATGAGGGAAACAGTTTTTGAGTCAGAGCGAGCAATAAGCTCCTTTGCTGAAGACCGATTCGGTGAGGTGTATCTGGTTGATTACAGTGGAGAGTTACTAGCCATCGTGCCCTAACCTGGATTTCTCACGGACCTCGGCCTAATCGGCCGAGACATGAGAAATCCTTTAAAAAAATGGCCATCCTTGGCCATTTTTCAAAGCGGGGGTATTTGATTCGCCACGACACAGTGGCGAACCAAATACCCCCTACAAATCAGCGCTAACGCTCTGATTTGGCAACACCATCCGGGTGTTGAACCCTGAATGCCGCGAGGCATTCAGGCTAGCATGAATTGTTGCATTGGAGAGGCACCAATCATGACCTATACTGCGACATTATGATCCCAACCCAGACCCTTAGTCGCTTCATTCACTCTGAACGTAGAAAGTACCCCGCAAGCACTGGAGAGCTCTCTGATCTGCTCGTTTCTATCTCGCTTGGCGTTAAGCTCATCAGCCAAATTGTCGCGACGGCAGGCTTTAAAGGGTTGTACGGGTATTCTGGAAAAACGAACGTCCACGGTGAGGCTACACAGATTCTCGACCAGGAAGCAGATGAAGTGCTTGTGGAACTCCTGGGGTCATCGGGTCACTACGGTCTGCTCGTCTCTGAAGAGAGAGACACCATCATCTCTACTGACGCTGGACAGGATAGTGCTAAATACGTCATCGCTTTCGACCCGCTGGATGGATCATCCAACATCGGATCAAACATCCCCGTAGGGACAATTTTCTGCATATTCCGAAAAAAATCACAACACGGCCCGGCTTCGGCGAATGACTTTCTGCAGCCGAGCACAAGCATTGTAGCTGCGGGATACTCGGTGTACGGGGCGAAGACATCTTTTGTCTACTCGGCCGGAGACGGAGTGCACGGCTTTACATTAGACCCTAGCATCGGAGAATTTATCCTTACCAGTGAGCGGATCACAGTGCCCGAGAGGGGATCTATCTTCAGTATTAATGAAGGGAATACCTGTTGGTGGGATGACGGTGTACGAAAATTTCTATCTGAGCTGAAAGAGGGGAATAGGGATTCCAGCTCACCGTATACCGGTCGGTATGTTGGGTCTCTTGTCGCCGACTTTGATAGAACTCTACGGCGTGGGGGTATTTTTCTCTATCCTGTTGATTCCAAACGCCCGAAGGGTCGACTTCGACTCCTCTACGAGTGCGTACCACTCGCCTTTATTATGGAGCAGGCCGGAGGAAAAGCGGTGAATGGTCCAGAGCGGGTGTTGGAAACATTACCAGTGGATATTCATCAAAAATCTGCCTTTGTTACAGGCAGCCCTTACGAGATAGAGTGGTTCCAGCGAGTAGCGCACGGCAAAGTTTCCTTGCCGACATAGATTAATACAGGGGTGTCTCTCGAAGAAAATAGTTCTGGCAGAGGATGACTTACTAAGGAGGCGGATGAATAGGCTACAACTACCCCGAACATTATTGCCCGCCTCCTTAGTATTTTTGCTCCTTTTGCGCGCATCCGCGCGCCACTTACTACCTGGGCGCCTATCTCAGAATACACCAATTTGTAGTCTATTCAGGCGCCCAGGTAGTAAGTACTCGGTTGGTAGTTGTTAAATTACTTGAATCGATGGGACACGCGGTCATTCAGGCCTCCTCTGGCACCCGAGCGATCAATATTCTGGCAGACAATCGTGATGTAGCGATGCTGATTACAGACTTTATGATGCCTGACCTCGATGGCAAAATGCTCGTGCGCGCAATTAGAGCTGACCCCTCTCATTCAAAGCTTCCGATCCTAATGATGTCGGGTGTGGTGCGGCTAGATGAG
>JAYVGZ010000124.1:0-3236 GCA_043771805.1 Pseudomonadota bacterium | reverse complement strand
GCGGTGAAGTTGCAGGCGTGCTGTTCGGCTGGGCATCGTACACGAGAACACCAACCCCTGCACGGTGGAATAAAGTCTCGCGTTTCGCCGTATGGTATTCAAAAGCAAGAAACATTCCAGAATCCACAACCAGGAATTTCTCAACTATCGGGGCTTCGTGCTTAGTAACGTGAACTCCGCCCCACTGGGGGACTGGGAAGTGCATGTCCCCTTTGGTGGAGACAATCTCTCGCTCTCGAGAAAAATCACCCGTCGGAGGCTGCCTCCGCCCTGCCTCGTCCCAGCTGCGTCCTACTGCAAGGCAAAAGGCAGTGTAGCTTTCTTCTGTTGAAAAATCAGGCGGGCCAAGTCGTGCCAATGTCTCGGTTACTAGGGTCCCTACGTCTCGCTGATTCGGCGCCGTACTAATCATATATACGATGCTCCACGGAGTCCTTCTGCGGAAGACCTCCGAACTTAATCTGTTTAAAATCATGCACAATGAATACTGTCGGTGTGACTCGAAGATTGCTGTCGCCTTCGACGGTAAATGAGGCGAGCCTGGAGAGAAGCTTCAGAAGCTCACATTCAAGCTCGTCCCTAGCAATTGTCGGATCCATCCCAGCAGGGACACGGGGACAGAGAACAGTGTACTCAACACCAGTCAAACAGGCGGCAGCGTCAGAGATAGAATCACCAAACATGACCGAAGTCGTTGGCCTCCCGTCGACTTGTGCTATTGCGCGCCCGATGTCGGTCCCAGAGTATATATTATCAGACACCTTCTTCGTAGCTCCGCATACGAAGCCGTCAAAGTGGTGTGCGGCATTAAAGTATTGCAGCGCCGGCTTCACAAACTTATCTGAACTCGCCGAGCACACCACAGTTTTCCCACCTGCCGCTCGCACCATCGAGAGAGTCCGGATAAGCGAATTATCTAAAACCACTAGGTTCTCACGCTCCAAAGTGGGAAGCATCCGGAGGCATTCGTCGAGGGCCTCCGTTAAATGCACACTAAATGCGTTGCTGCAAAGCTTCTGCGCGACGGGCGCGTTATAGCCCGCACCAAGGCGAGCAACGTTCGGAGCCACGAACCTCGTGTGGGCGACCTGCAGAAGTGACTGAATGACTGCTTCCTCACTTTTGCCTGTCTGCTGCTTGAACCCGTCAGTAACCCATGTTGCCTCAAATATCGAACCGATAAGCTTTAGGGACGCAATTTGTTGATCATTCAGAACATTCAATTCAGGGTGCGCCTCATGAACTTCAGCTAGGTACTTCGAGAGAGCCACCGCAAAGCGAGCTTTGTAGCCGTCATGAATGTGCTCGCCGCTTCCTATAACAAGCGTCTCATCGTTGTCCACGACTGCAGTACGGAAAGAAAGCTCCAGAGTTTCGGTGCGAAGGTGCACAACATTCAGGCCGGTAACTCGCGAGCGAACGGCTGGAGAGCACTGAAGCTCGTCATCTACCGCAACTTCCTCACGGGTCGCCATCGGTTTCAAAGTTCTGGACGCTAAGGAATCCCTACTAGTAAAATCGTTCGAATTTTGGCGGCCAGAGTTGGGCCCTTCAGGGGAATCCGATTCGTGAATCTGCGGCACTAGTGACCTCCATCGGGCTGATCCTAAACCCACGTTTCTCTGCGCTTTGAAGAACGCAGGCACCTAGGCCAGGCTACAATCCCGGATAAAACAGTTTTTTCTGTTCCCAAAAAAGCGGGAGATTCTACCGCTAGCGCGAACGCTGGCGGCCAGTAGCGAGAAGTGGACTAAGCTCCTGATGGGGAGCAGCGAGGTCGTTTGGAAAGTGACGCTCACCTATGAACAACCGAAAAAACAGCGATTAAATCATCTTCCGAACCCTCCGCTCAGCGGAACACAAAGTAAGTGTGCCAGGGTTCATACAGCGGCTACGATCTAACCTTCGGCCCATTGAGTATCCAATACGGTAGCCGTTAGTCAAGTCGGAATCCGCGAGAAGGAAGGAATGCCGAGATCAGTCAGGACTTATTTCCTCAACTGCATATGTTTCCGGTAGTTCGGCCGTCATGTAGCACTGCAGTGCTCAGATGTCCTATGACGGAGGATTACGCCGAAAACTGTCTGGAAGTGGACGGATTAGATGAAGGCTAATGAGTTATCGCTGTGCTTAAGCCGTCCTGAGTGGGCGCAGCCCCCTACGCCTCAGCCTCCGGCTCATCCACCCGAGTCGTAGAAAGCCTCTTCCGAAGCCTCCCCAACCGCGTCGCAGGACCCTTACTGCGCTCAATACAGAATCTCTCAAGCGCATCAAGCAACCCATCATCCCCGCCCTTCGCAAAGGTGTGCGCAAGTTCAGCCGACCGTCGAAACCCCGACATCATTCGAGGGAGCTCTCTTTGTGCGGTCTCAAATTGTTGAGCCTGGCGGTACGTTGTTGCAAATCTATCAAGGCTCGACATCATGATTGCAACGAGTGCCTCATTCCTGTCCTTCGCCTGAAGAACTGCCTCAGCGATCGGCTCGCCCTTGGTTGCCATTAAAATAGATTGCTCGACGGTCTCCACTGTAAAAGGTTTCACCAGGTATCCCTTTGCACCCAGCACGAGCAGGTCGAAGACGTCGTCTACGCTAGGGTTTGATGACGACGGAATTGCTGTAATGCCAACGTCGACCTCGAACACCTTTGAGAGCCAATCGCGCATCGGGTAGTTCGTTTTTTTAGCATCAAAAATGACGTGGGTGAACTTTCTGTCGTTGAACTTTTCAAGCGCGACAGCATGGGTTGCGGCATCGACCACTGCACCGTATCCGAGCGATTTTAGGGCCGTGCGTAAATTATTCCGCTCAAGTGAGTCAGTCTCAACGACCAACACACTTGCCCGGTTCCGTTCAGCGGGGCTCATTACGAGGGCAGATTCTTTCATATTTGTACCCAGTGTCCCGAGCTCGGTGCCAGGAGTAGCTCCGAGGGGCTCGTAGTCTATTGTGGCGGAACAAAGCTCCGCAGAAGTCGAGGATATTTCAACAGCAATAAAAATCTCAATTGGCGCTTCCGACGACCAGTTCTAGTAGTCGGCATAAGCCACAAAGCGCTGAAGCTCTTCTCTCCCTTCTTCTGCGGGTCAGAGAGTGAGTTACGGCACAATTCCGGATTGTCTTAAAATGTAGCTGGGTTACCGTCAATTATACTCCTCGAAACTATCTAAAGGACGATCAGAAAGCCCTCTTCGGCTGATGCTCGAAAGGCAAAGGCTATCCCTCCATGTTGGGTCT
>JAYVGZ010000123.1:0-4588 GCA_043771805.1 Pseudomonadota bacterium | reverse complement strand
GCCATGGGCTCCGCTGGGTAGTGGAAAAGACCCTTTTAGGTGCGCTGTTCGACTCAAATCGCTTCCCTAGTATTAGCATCCTTTTACTCTTTGGTTTCTTCGCTGCGGTGGGAGACTCTTTCGTCTTCGCTCGAGAAAAGCGGCCCGACGCTGTTGCAGTATTACGTTGGCTCGTGTGCGTGCTTCTCCTTTCGTTGTCGCTCCTAGTCGGGTGGGATATCTGGGGGCCTCTTTTTCGAAACACTCCCGTACTTCGATCGCTCCACATGCACCGCTTCATTATAGCAGTTAATTTCTTCGGCGTGCTCCTCGCGGCATACGGCTTTCGTTGTTTGAGGTCTCTTCTTCCGGCGAGGCCGGCTATGCAGGCTTTCGCGCTCCTTGCCACTTTCTGCCTACTTATTCCAGCCTTTAATGAGAGGCTGGAAACTCATCGCACCTCTCATAATTGGCGAGCTACGGCCGCAGCTGCTTGGAACACTGATAGCAACCTGCAAGCCGTCATTACGTTCTTGTTGTCGCAGCCACGAAGCTATGTTCATCCAGGAATGCACCAAACGTGGGCTAATGAGTTACGGCTAGGCAGAATGGTGCCGCTGCATGATATCTTTATCGCCCAGGGCATCCCGACCATGGGTGGTATTCTCTTCCATGCGTTCTCTCTTGCTGGAGATACAATGTTCAATTTCTCCTCCTTCCGGAAAGCCACCTATGACCTGTTTGGCATAGGATATGTCGTTGCCCCGGCGCGAATGACTGCTCCACCGTTTCTCAAAGATGAGGGAACCTTCGGTGCTTACCGAGTGCTTTCGTCGGGAGCGTCTCGGCTTAGCGTCATCGATGTGGCGTTCAACCTCTCAGGGGTACGCACTGATGAGGCGCGATTTATGCAGCGTTGGGTTTCATCCCAGTTGGTTGAACGAAACATTTTTGGTGCGATTGAGGGCAACCTATCAGCCCTTCCCCAACTCTCTTTTGGAGACGCCGTGCCCGACTATCCGGCTGCTCAACCAGCACACCGATCGACTGTCGCAGAAGGCGCCTGGCGACCGGATGGAATCGTTGGTGACGTCACCCTTGAGCGGCCCTCCTACGTACTCTTTAAGACGGGGTACCACCCCAACTGGCAGGCGACAGTCGATGGCACATATACGAAACCGATCTGGGTGACCCCTGGGTTTCTTGCGGTGGCCGTGCCGTCTGGGAAACACTCGGTGACATTTACGTACTACGGGAGTTGGCTGAAGGTGCTCCTGTTTTTTTTAAGTCTTGTAGGCCTTGCCGGCTTTATTTATCGCCAACGGGCGTACCGCAATCAGTTAAGCGACAGTGCGGATTTGCCCGCCTGTTGAGCGCCGCACTCTACTGCACGTCTTCTCTGATCGGGTGGGCGCCCGGAAAAAATTCAGAGACTCGAGCAATAACGGCCTCCACCATCGAGTCAGGACAACTCGCTCCGGCTGAAATCAAAATGCGGAGTGGCTTGAGGCTAAGGGGCAGCCACTCTTTTGTTGTCACCACTTTCTTGCTGTGCAAGTCGAAATGCCGAATCTCATCAGCACTCACAAGCTCAGAGCTATCCTTCACGTAGAAGACCGGGACCCTTCCCTCGCACAACTCCGCCAGGTGCGACGTATTCGAGGAGTTGTACCCCCCCACCACGATCGCAAGATCGCCCTCATCATCAAGCAGTGCTCTCATCGAACGTTGATTTTCGGAGGTTGCGTAGCACAACGTATCTCGAGTGTCAGCGTAGTGCTCCGCAATTGTCCCTTCTCCGAACCGTGCACCAAGAGCTTCGCGTACCAACTGAGCAATTTCATGCGTCT
Source organism: Pseudomonadota bacterium (assembly GCA_043771805.1). Classification (GTDB taxonomy): domain Bacteria; phylum Bdellovibrionota_C; class UBA2361; order UBA2361; family OMII01; genus JAYVGZ01. The sequence continues at coordinate 2,759 of JAYVGZ010000123.1, read as the reverse complement.
CTTCGGCGAGCATCGTAGTTTGATTGACGACTCCGATCCGAATCAGGTCTCGCTCGACTTGAAAGCCGGTAGAGTATCTTCCCTCGAAATCTCGATAGAACTGAGCGGCTAAATGCTCGCCCCGAATAAATCGAGCTAAGTGAATGGCTTCAGCCTTGTCGCGAACTACAACACTGGGACCTTCTAGTTTGATGTGTGAAAATGTTGCTCTTGTTTCTTCGTGAGAATCCTTGCCATGGATAACTATCGTAAAACCTTGCTGTGCCAGCTGCCTACCACGCTTCCACACCTTTTCAACAAAAGGGCACGTGGCATTGTATTGGTCTGGAGAAATGCCGCGCAACCGAAGCGCCTCGACTATCTCAACAGTAGTTCCGAATGCTGGAACTATGACGATATCTTCAGGCTTAAGCTCATCAAACGGAATGATGGATTCGCCAGCCGGCGACTGCAGAAACTTCACCCCTCGAGATTGCAGGTCGGCATTGACGTTCTGGTTATGAATCATCTCGCTGAGGAGGAATACCCGCTTGCCAGGATTCTCCTCGATTGCCCGATAGGCGATTTCAATCGCGTTCTCAACGCCGTAACAGAATCCGAAAAAGCGCGCGACCTTGAAGGTGAGATCCCCAACTTCAATTCTCGAAGGAGTTAAATCAGCCTTACGCGGGTCCAAAGCCACTCTTCGTTTCTTAATCGACTCAATCAGATCGGAGCGATATGTTCGCGGGATTTGAAATTCTCTTGGCATGACTCGAAGGTTATCATCTACCCAAAGGGGGCGTCCAATTCAGTGCAACCGGGGTTGCTGCTGGGGAACATAGCCAGGTAGTAAATGCCTACTCGGGCTTTCGGCTCGCCTTTTGTTGCATTACGATGACTTGCCCGTAGAGCGCCTCTTCGATGGGCACGGCCTGCACTTCTTCCTTCGCCAGGGGTGTAGCGACCACGTCAGTTTCTGCCGTTATCCCAGCCGGTGGAGTAGGGGTAGGGGACAGCTCCGCGGGCTTTACAGGCGAAGAGTACTCTGGTCTCTGAGTTGGTAGAGCCGTAGCAGCCGGTGAGGCTGTGCCCTTTGGAGTCTGAGTTGGAGAGGTGGTTGGAGATGGCGTCATCGGCACAGCTGTTGGCGTCGCAGTGACACCAAAATACGGCGCTGAGAATGGCGGCTGCACAACACAGTCACCTCCCTGACACGCACCGTTCGTAAATACCTTTCCAAATGAGACTCGCGCGTTCGTCAAGCCGTCCGCGCGAAAGGAAATAGTAAGAGCCCCGACACAGGCGGTGCGACCGAGTCCGTTAGGCCCCTCTCTGCTGAAAGAGGAGTACGGTATCCGAAGATCCCTCCCAGAGCTCCGTCTGTGACGACGAATAACCGAGGTGGAATACCGCTGACCTGTAGGGTCATCCGCATCATAGATGCGCGCCTCTACTACCAGAGGTGGGCAGTCGTCTTCTCTCCCCTTGTCGCATATCCCCGAAAAAGCGACCCCCTCGACCGTAAGCGCAGTACTTCCGTCCGCTCTAATATCCAGACATCGGAGTCCTCCACCCGAAAGCTGCCACGGATTGGAATCACTATCCCAAGAGAGCGTCATCCGCCCCGGGTTTGGACCCTCGCTAATCCAGGCGACCTTGCCGCCACTCTCCGTCGTCTTCACGGTCGCAGTCGAACTACTTCCGGTTCCCCCTTGAAGTCCGATCGCTAGAAATCCCCCAATCGATTTCGCTGAAGGGAGTCCTCGCCCGCACGTTCTCTCGCCTTTACACCGGATCTCCGCCGCGTGGTCAAAGGCCTCAATAGGAAGGCAGCGACCAAGCCCTGGGATGCTGAAAACGAATACGAGGGTAAAAAGCCACTGGCGCATATCCGAGGTGTCACACTAGAGCGGGGTTAAGTAGATGATGCCTCCGGCGAAGAAGCAGCATCACTCATTTCTCTATCGGCGAGTCTCTGAATTTTCCGCAGAGAAAACGGGCGGTCAGGCGAAATCGAGGCAGAGCAACTCTCCGCGCTCATTCACGGGAGGCACGTCTGGGAAAAAGAGATCAAAGGTAGTTCCCTGCCCCACAGCTGAGGTCACATCGACTGACCCACCATGCGCTGAAACGACGCTCTTTACTATGAAAAGCCCAAGCCCAGTGCCGGCCACCGCCGCATGTTTTGATAGCCGTGAATACCGCTGAAATAACGTCTGCGCCTCACTAGGCTCCATCCCCGCTCCGTTGTCACTGACGCTGACCAGGAGTCCCCCGTTGACCCGCCGCGCGCAGATCTGTACTGCACCGTCACGCGATGTAAATTTAATCCCATTGCTCAATAAGTTCGAGATAACGCGCTCAAAACCAAGAGAATCAATACACCCGGTTAGGTCTTCTCCGGACAATTGCAATGAAAGCTTAATGCCGCGAGTCTCGTATGGAAGTCGAAAAGTATCGAGACACCGCTCGATTATTGGGTTGATCTCCTGCTGCCTAGGGCGGAGTATGAACGTTCCCTCCTCTATCCTGCGCGCGCTTAAGAATTCTTCGATGAGGTGAATGGCGGAGTTCGCGGAGGATGATATGCGTTCTAAAACGTCGCGGGTGCGCTTGTCCTGAAGATCCTTATCCAGCAACACATCACACGAAATTGAAATCGCCCCCAGGGGCCCCTTGAGGTCGTGCGTCGTTGTCGAAAGTATTTCGCGTTGAAACTTCTCCCGGCGCTTCCTCTCTCTTGTATCCCGCACCCAGAGCACGAGCGCCTCTCGCCG
>JAYVGZ010000122.1:0-45546 GCA_043771805.1 Pseudomonadota bacterium | reverse complement strand
CATTGCAGAAGGGTTGACCTCTATCGATGAGGCGACCCGAGCTGTGGGGGATCTGATTCCTGCGTCATTAGCAACTATCCGGTCGCAACAAGCGTGCCTCGCGGATCCTGCGGAACAGTATCCAGTGCCGCTCTCTGCGTTTTCCGGTAGAATTCTCACGCATGTCCACGATACTTCAAATGGGCAGTATCACGCCTCGAATTCTAGCTCGCACGCATCTGGTAATTCTAGCCCGCACGCATCTGGTAAGAAGCGAATTCTGCTGGTCGAAGATGACCCACAAATTCGAATGCTCATAACGAAATTCCTAGAGAAGGCTCTGTATGAAGTCATCCAGGCTCATGACGGAGGTGAAGCCATGCAGCAAGTGTTCGCATGTCAACCGGATTTGATAGTGTGCGACCTCCATATGCCAAATGTGAATGGCTTACAAACTCTTCGGTTGCTTCGACGAGATCCAGATACAGTTCGTATTCCGGTTATCATGCTTACCTCGGCCGATAGCTACGATAATGAGGTGATCTTACTTGACGGTGGGGCTGATGATTTTGTCAGCAAATTCGCGGGAGGGCGCGTGTTGCTATCGAGAGTCGAAAGATTGCTGTACCGTTCTGTACTCCCGCGATAACACTAAGTTGAGCAGTGCTTCGCATCTGCCCGAGTGTCATGTTCCCCGAAGCCTCAGCGTAGGGGAACAGAATCGTGGTCGAAGAGGCTAACAAGTTTATCTAGTCACGCCCCGTTTTTGCAAGCGCTCCAAGCACCAAGCCACCAGCGCAGTCCACCCCGTTTGATGACTCGCGCCGATTCCACGTCCGGTGTCCCCGTGAAAATGTTCATAAAAGAGAACGAGATCCTTCCAGTGCGGATCAGTAGCGTACTTCTCCTCGCTACCATGGCACGGACGACTCCCATCAGCTCCCCGCGAAACCAGTGCGGCCAATCTTCGTGATAGCTCATTTGCTACTTCGCGTAACGTCATCGTCTTTGTGGAATCGGTGGGGCAGGGTACCGTGAGAGAATCTCCGTAGAAAAAGTCATACCGCTCCAACGCTTCAATCAGTAAAATATTGATCGGAAACCATACTGGTCCACGCCAGTTCGAATTTCCGCCGAAGAAATCAGTGTTCGAATCGCCCGGACAGTAGTCGACGCGGTGTTGAGCGTTATCAATTGTGAGGGTGTACGGATAGTCGGCGTGGATCTTTGAAAGTGAGCGAATACCGAACGGAGAGAGGAACTCCTTCTCGTCCAATTGATAGGAAAATCAATTGATTCTCAAGCCGTATCAGTCAGTTGAGCCGATAGTGGTACGTGGTCAACCGATTGAGTCATCATGGGCTTTCCTTGAGAGTTTCTACAAGTCGATAGCTCCTGCGCAATTAAGAAGTCCAGTCAAAACCTATCAATTAAACTTGCCTGCAAGGCTGTAGTCCCAACATATGTTAAGGGCTTCCGCGTGCGAAATAGTCGTCGTTCGCCGGCGGGTCCGGCCCGATCATTCAAAAACTACCATTCGCAGTCCTAGAGTCCCGTCATGAGCAACCTTTTGGCGAGCAAAGAGGTACATCTCTGATTTTCACGTCCATAGAAGTATTAGAGTTGGGCAGGTGGCATGGGGTCGGAAATCATCAATATTACAGCATGTTGAATATTTCTACTGAAGTTATCCATTTTCCCGCAACATGTTGCGGATTATTACTAATTTACGGCATCATATAGTCATGTTCATCGAACGCTCCCTTAACCTACCTGAATTACTTGCAAAAAAGAGCCACTTCCTCTTTGGCGCACGCGGCACTGGCAAAACAAAGCTAACAGAACACTCTTTCCTAAAGGCCGACGCACTTGCATTGAACCTCCTAAACGACGACATCTACTCCCGGCTTCTCCGCAGACCAGCACTAATTGAAGAACTGATAGGTCCGGCCGAACTTGTCATAGTGGATGAGATCCAACGCCTTCCCAATCTCCTCAACGAAGTCCACCGACTCATAGAATCGAAAAATGTTCGCTTTCTCCTTACCGGCTCAAGCGCACGAAAACTGAAGCGGGGAGGCGCAAACCTTCTCGGTGGACGAGCGTGGGAATGCAAGCTGCTCCCTCTCACTAGCTTTGAATTGAAAGAACATTTTCATTTGGAGCGGTACCTCTCACACGGCGGGTTGCCTGCAATCTATTTCTCGCACTATCCGCAAGACGAATTAAAGAACTACCTCTCTCTGTACTTAAAGGAAGAGGTAGCAGGTGAGGCATTGGTAAGAAAGATAGACCACTTCGCTCGATTCCTTGATACGGCTGCGCTTAGCAGCGGCAAGGAGATCAACTTTGAGCAGATAGGCTCTGATGCAGGCGTTCCTCCCCGGACTGTCGCATCTTATTTTGAAATCCTGGAGGATACGCTCATCGGATTTCAGGTTCGCCCCTTCTCGAAGACAAAAAAACGCAAGGCTGTGTCGCGCTCTAAGTTCTACCTCTTTGATGTTGGGGTCGCAGGCGCCATGGCAAAAAGGGGTCCAGTCGTTGAGGGATCGGAGGCTTTTGGGAACGCCTTCGAACACTTTATAGCTCAAGAGCTACGCGCGTACCTTTCCTACACCGAAAGCGACTCGGAGTTAATGTACTGGAGAACAACATCACAACACGAGGTTGACTTCATAGTTGGTGATCAATGCGCCATTGAGGTGAAATCAGCGGAGAGAGTTTCTGAACGACACCTGAGCGGATTGAAAACCTTGATGGAAGAGGGGAAGGTAAAGAAATACCTTCTTGTTTCGAGAGATCCGCTAAAGAGGACAGAGAAAAATATTGAGATTGTTCCCTGGAAAGATTTTCTTCAGCTGCTTTGGGAGAGAAAGTTATTTTAGCGAACTCGGCCGCACCGCTTTATGCCTTCCTTACAAACGCCGACTTCAACTTCGTCGCCCCAATTCCATCAGTTTTGCAGTCGTTATCGTGGTCACTGTCACGAAGTCTAAGGATACGCACCTTAGTACCAACCTTGACGATAGAGGATGTGCCCTTGTCCTTTCAATCTTTAATGACAGTAACGGTATCTCCATCCTGCAGCGGTTGACCGTTGGAGTCCTTCACGACCGAACTTTGTTCTGGAATTTCTACAGGCTGTTCAAGGAACCACTCTTGAGCACACTCAGGGCACCCAAAGAGATTGCCGTCTTCGTAGGCTAATTCTGACTGACATTGGGGACATGCTGGGAGGTCGCTCTTGAATGAGTTCCTAATACAACATCTTGACGGAAGGCTGGCCGCCATCGCTCACAGGTTTTCGTAGCGAGAGGGCGGCTAGCAACGCAGCGGTGGTCACACCGCAAGAAACACGGCACTCTTACAAGCCCTAGTCAAGAATTCGTTCAATCACCTGTTGATCCCAATCAAAGATCAATCTGTTACGAACCTCTTGGCCGGCCGCCATTAAGGATTGACGAAAGGCTGCCTCCGTTGAGAAGCGGAGCAGCAGGCGGAACCACGCCTCAGCCTCACCAGGTGCGCAGCGCATCAACTCAGAGGAGAAGATTTCAGCGTGCTCTGGAATATCAGACACCACAACGGGGGTACCTACGGCCAGAGCCTCCAAGACCACATTAGGGATGCCCTCGTGCAGAGCCGGGTGAAGCACTAGCGAGACTCTGGAGAAGAGTGCTGCAGTGTTGGTCGTCCATCCAACAAACGAAACCATACCCGGTACAAGCTGATCGCTAAGGTGAGTTAGCGCGGCCCGTTCTGCTCCTTCTCCTGCAACAATCAAGTGCACTGGAGGAGTGTCTAGATTTTTTTCATAAAGCGACAATGCCTCAATCAGGACCGATACATTCTTGCGGCGGTCGAGAACCCCTGCCGTCGCCGCCACGATCCCTCCCCGGCTCACGCATTCTTGAGCGCCTACTGGCAAAGAAGATTCGCCGTCGCATTGCGCCCCATTAGCAGCAATTTCTTTCGGTATGTCATTCGGAAGAAGACCAAATTGAGCGAGATCTCGCCCCGAGAACGCCTGCGCCTCTGCTTGCATGCTCCTCGTCATGCAAACCACTCGCTGGGCAGCGCGGATGCCGATCCAATCGACCGTCCCAGTAATTCTTCGCAACCAACCGGGCTTCCCTGTCAATACATCATTTCGAAAGGTGAGAGATCGGAGGAAAAGAATGGTCGGTTTCGAGGCTATCCAGCTCGCAAGCGCCATAGCGCAGCTGTAGTAAGCTCCAAAAGCAACGAGACGATCCGGTTTTTTTACGAGGACCTCTTTCAGCAACCACAGTGGCAGCCAAGCCGAGAACAGCCCCCAAAACAGAAGCCCGTTTCTCCGCCGTAACGGGAAGGGAACGAGCGTGATACTCATTCCATCGTGGACTTCAATTGGGGGATGATCAAGTGTGCAAAATGTTACCTTGTGACCCCTCTCTGCTGCCGCATGCATAGCTCTATAGAGACGCTTACACATGCCTCCGGGTTTATGAGTGTAGTAGGCGAAGAGAAAGTGCATGTGATTACTAGACCGAATTGAAAGATTGTGAGCCGACTATCGCTTCTCTCCGTCGTCCCCCGCAATCCCACGGCTCATCGACGTGCCCCATGTCTCCGAGTTGTGTTTCGCACTCTCATTGGGTGCGATCGTAAGCCACTTCCACTCTCCCTCATGAACAGTGCGCGCTATCATCATTATCTGACCAACATGGTAGGAGACGTGAGTAAGGGCTCCGAGAAGCGCTTCTTGCAAAGTTTGCGCTTCCCCTCGAATGACAACTTTGCGCGCAAAGTCATCGTGGGAAAGCCCTCGCAAGATTGCTTCAAACACAGCCCAGCCCTCGTTGAAGTACCTTTCAAGCGACTCGCGGTCTCCTTCCCAATCTTGAAACTCAGAATCTCGATCTCGGTCTGGCTTTTCGCCGTCGGTGGTGAAGATCTCTGTCCATCGACTCTTTAAGTTACCCGCGAGGTGCCTAAGGATGACGGCTACAGAATTAACACCCGGCTGCAGTCGGATACGAAGCTGTTCATTCGACAACTGTTTCACTGCGGCGTCTATCATTCGCCGATAAGACGCGAAGGTATCGGTGACTGCTGCCAACCAAGATTCGTTACTGTGATCAATATTCATAGAATAAACTCTGTAAGGTTTTCGGTTATCTACGAACCTTTAAGGCTCTCTACATCATCGAAATCACACGGATAAGTGTACGGTGAGACATGACGAGTACAGGCCCAGAAGCCCCATTACTATCTATCATTATACCAGCTTACAATGAAGATCGTGTTATCGGTCAAACCATTGAGGCTATCCTTGCCCTAAATTTAGCTAGTTTTGAACTGCTGGTTGTAGACGACGGAAGCACCGATCACACACGAGAAGTGGCCCAAACGGCTGGGGCGCGCGTTATTTCTCACCCTTACAATATTGGCAATGGAGCCTCGGTAAAGACGGGCATTCGCGGGTCGAACGGAAAAGTGCTGCTGTTTATGGACGGTGACGGGCAACACGAACCGAACGACATCCCTCGACTGGTCGCACTAATCGATAAATTTCACATGGTCGTCGGCGCTCGTACCAAGGGGTCAGAAAGCCACTGGCACCGAGACATGGCCAATATCTTCTACAACACATTCGCTTCGTTCATCGCTGACTTCGAAATTCATGACCTCACAAGTGGCTTTCGCGTCATGCGCCGGGAAGACGCCCTTCGATTCTGCGATATGTTTCCGAACCGTTTTTCGTATCCGACAACGTCGACACTTGCTTTTATCAGGTCTGGCCGCTCAGTCGCATACGTTCCGATAAAGACCCGGTTTCGAATTGGCACGAGCAAGATCCGCATTCTCTCTGATGGCTTCGAGTTTCTCCTCATCATCACCAAGATTGCGATGTCATTTTCTCCCTTGAGAGTGTTTCTCCCCGTGAGTTCATTTCTCTTCTTCTGCGGAATATTCCGCTACATCTATACGTTTTCAACGATGGGCCGATTCACCAATATGTCCCACCTATTGATCAATTCCTCGATCATCATCTTTATGTTGGGATTAATCGCTGAGCAAATCGCCTCTATGCGATTAGAGCGCGGAGACCGGCTTTTCTCTGTTGAAGAAACAGAGAAGTACAAGGACGTGGCTGAAATGGCCCGCGCTCATGAACGATCGGCGCATGGACAGATTCATTAGCTCGTCGATTGCCGCCTTGTTCAAAGAACGGAAGCGCCTTACGATCGCTGCCAATGCAAGACGACACTTCGGACTGATGTGAGTACGCAAAATCCCACCAAAATTCAGTACCTCTCTCTCATCTTTGCTTCTCTCGTCGCTTTCATTCCCTCCCTGACCAACAGCTTCGCCCTAGACGATTTTATCCATATCGTTAACAACCCTACGATTCGGCAGCCAGAAGAGTTGCTCGCGGCACTACTTCATCCGATCTTTCCCGGCAACCTCTACCGACCTGTTACGGTTCTGTCGAACGGATTACTGTATCTGTGGGCTGGTAAAAATCCGTTACCACACCACGCCACGAACATTCTCCTCCATGTCGTTGTAACCGTGCTCGCATTTGGTGTCCTGCAAAGGCTCGTACCCCTCACCGTTGCGTTCCTCAGCACCTTAATCTGGTGCACTTTGCCGGTTCACGGTGAAGTAGTTGCTAATGTTACAGGTCGTGCTGAATTGCTTTCGGCTGCATTCGGACTGACTGCAGTTCTGCTTTCGCAGAAAGCTAATGAGGCTCATTCTAAAGTGTCATGGCTCAGAATCGCTCCATCGTCGCTCCTTTATGCGCTCTCAATGTGTAGCAAGGAGAACGGGGCGCTTTGGGGAGTACTCATTCTGTACTGTGCGGGACGTCACCGAGTTCGCTACTCAGCAGCCCTTATGCTCGCAGTGCTTAGCTTCGGCTCCCTTAGATTCTATGCATTGAATACTGCGCTCATCTCTGCGGCCGCAATAGATCCGCTGGATAACCCGCTGCTACTCCTACAACAGCCGTTTCGCTCCCTTGCAGCGTTTGCCCTTCTTGGAAGGTATATCACTATCACTTTTGTTCCCTATGGCCTTGGTTCCGATTACTCGTACGGATCTCTTCTCCCATCGAACTCTCTACTTTGGCTAATTGGATACAGCGGAGTTTGCGCGCTTCTTTTCCTACTAGCCTTTCGCGTTCATGTAACCCGACTTGGAACCCTCTGGTTTCTGACCGCATTTGCTTTAACTTCAAACATTTTCTTCCCCATCGGTACAATCTTTGGTGAGCGTTTACTGTATGCACCAAGTGTTGGTCTAGTCCTCACTTTCGTCTCTTTAGTGGCTCAATCGAGCTGGAGTCGGCTGGGCCCGCCTATCGCCTTCGGATATCTCGCCGTTACGTGGTGGACCATCCCTCTATGGCGGGATAATGCAGCTCTCTTTTCGCACCAGATAGAAGCATCGCCGAACAGCGTTAAGGCTCAGCTCAATTACGGTATTCTTCTTCGTAACCAGGGAGACCTTGACGGAAGCCAAGCACGCCTTCGAGCAGCGCTAGCGATGTATCCTCAGTACGCTGATGCTGCCTTCGGGCTCGCTTCAATCTACACACAAAAAGGACTCACCGCTGGGGCTGAGCACTGGCTTCATGAGGCCCTCAAAATAAATGCCTCTCACACACCAAGTCTTCAACTTCTCGGGCGTATTTACGCGAACCGAGGCGAACTCGAAAACGCTGAGAAGCTTTTTTTGCAAGCTGTTGCCCTTGACCCCAACAACGTTGAGGCTTTAACCGGATTACTTGCGTTAGCCGTAGAGCGCAAAGATAAATATCGCTATGACGAGATTTACGCTCGACTTTCAAGACTTACGCCTGATACTAGTGAGTTTTTAAATTTAACTACTCGCTGGAAAGATCTACAATTAAACGCTAGCCCCTAAATCGTGCCTCATTGAAATCTATCCCACTTAGATTACTCTCTACTCTTTGCTTGGTGCTCGTTCTGGCGGCCCCCGTTTTGTTACGCCCATACTACGAATCACGGTTGTTCCTTCATTCCGCCCGAGAGGGACTAGCAAAAGGTGACGTGGACGGAGCGATAACCGCCTACCGGTCATCGATCTCCTGGCGCACACCTTATAACTCTTTCGCTGCAGAAAGTTCTCACGAACTGTTCATTCTCTGTCGCCAAGAAAGTAGAGCTTCTGCGGTTCGTCTCGAATGTCTCGAACAGCTTAAGCGCGGGCTTTTCGTGTCCCGCTCAATGTGGTGGTTCTTACCCGGGGCTTGGAACGGAGTCCCCATTGAACAGGTCGAGAATGAAATGACTCTCCTCGCCCCCACTCCATCGAGCATCGTCAGAGAGGCGCACGCTCCGACGGTAAATTTCCCGTTCCAGGTAGTAGCCCAACTATTTTTCTGGTCATGGATCGGAATGGTTTTCTTCACCATTTGGTCTGAATTCGATCGAACAGGTACTATCAAGAAATCGTCGAGGTTGCCCTTTGCTGCAAAACTGCTCTCTTGCATTACCCTCTTTGGCGGGTGGCTAGCATCCCTTACATGGGCGTAAAGCAAGGACTAGCCTGGATTTCTCACGGACCTCGGCCTGATCGGCCGAGACATGAGAAATCCTTTGAAAAATGGGGCTCCGTGGCCATTTTTCAAAGCGGGGGTCTTTGATTCGCCACGACACAGTGTCGAACCAAAGACCCCCTACAAATCAGTGCTAACGCACCGATTTGGCAACACCATTCGGGTGTTGCATCCTGAACGCTTACCCTGAATGCCTCACGGCATTCAGGCTAGTCAGCTACTTAGCCTGTAAACCACAAAAAAACTTGCTGTTGAATACGATAGGGCGCCCGCTTCTAAAGGATTCCCAGGAAACGGTCGCCAGAGTGCTTAGGTAGATGATCGAGGCTCAATCGGGCTTTCGCCGCTACGTTCGGGTGGGTGGTATCTTTTCCGTCAGCCGCACCAATCTGAGCTAGCACTACGGGAATTCATCTTTCCGAACTATGGACGGGTTAGGAGAAGTACACATGGCATCATCAATTGGAGCTCCGGCACAACGAACACCTGAACTTGCCCCGAAGCAAAAGGTTGAAGAAAAAAAGAAAGAAGCGGTGCAAGCTAAGCCAAAAGAGGAAGTACAAGAGGCGAGCGCCGACAACGGACAACCGGAAGCAAGGTCTGCAAAGGATGACCAGTCAACAGTAAGCCGTGTTGCCTAACTGACCTTTGACCCAATCCCCTTCGATCTTGGGATTGGGTCACTACTATTCAATCCCCAACTTATCCAATTCAAGTCCGGAATCTGCATCCAGAAATTGAATCTCTTTCAAGGTTGCTAGCTGCGCTTCTTTCACCTTCGCTCTAATTCCTGAGTAGAACTTCTCCTTCGCAAATGGCGGCATCGCCTGCATTGGAAAATCTTTGAAATACAGCCGCAGAACCGCGGGATCCTTATCTTCAAAACGAACAAACTTTTGCCCTGCAATTGGGTTATTCTGAATCGCAGAAATAATCAGTGGCACTCCGCGTGGTGCAGTTTGTCCTCTCGGTGCCTCCTCAGCAGGCCCCTTGATTTCCGCCGAATCGAGAGAAGTTACAAACGCAGAAAACCGCGCCCTCGCCTCATCTGTTGGCGCGATTGAAAGTGCCGTAGCTCCCAACTCTTTCGCCTTATCCATTTTTCCCTGCTGGGCGTAAGTAATTGCTAAGTAGGCCATCGCTGGGAAATTTTTCGGGTCTTTTTCGAGTATCCCATCCAATTCACGGATCGACTCGTCGTATTTGCCAAGGAATGTAAGGGTGCTTGCATACCTTGCACGAGCTCCTGCGTCGTCCGGCTGTAATTTGAGATAACGCTGATAAAATTCAAGCGCCTTGTTGAACGCCCGTTGATCAAACGAGACATCAGCCATCATTACGAGACTTTCAGCATCTTCGGGAAGGACCTGAAGTATCCGACTCAAGGTATCAATAGCATCAAAAGCTAGCTGCGGCGGCGCCTCGGGATTACTGCGCAATCGATCAGCAAGACCGCCTGCAAAAGCCCTCAGTTTTTTTAGATCCTGCGGCTCCTTCTCAGCAGCAGCCCTCAGGGCAGCAAGTTCAGGATCATCCTTTACCGGTGCGGCGGACCCTGGGTGCCCAGCGGGTGGCTGCCCGCCGTTCGCAGGAGGTTGATAGTCCTCTGTCGGTTTTTCGACTCCGCGCCTGAAGTGGTTGTAGCTTTGGAGGCCGTAAGCAGAACCGAAGGCCAGGGCTACAGTCGAAAGAAGGGTAACGGCTTGCCGACCTGAAAGCCCCAGTAGAATCTGAGAAAGTGACTTTACGAAGAGGCTTCTTCCACACGCTGAGCAGAACTTCGCTCCAGCTGAATTCGCTACCCCACACCGTGCACAATTTGGCTGTTCTGAATTCATAGGCTACGACTCACAATTTAAAACGCCATCTCGAGGCACTGGCTCTAACTTCAACCGGGGATGATCGTTCATTCGTTTAAAAACGTCCAGTTCTGCACCGTAAAACGATCTTCGAGCATCAATTTAGTTTATGGTCACGATGGATTACGGCAGTTAGACTCTGACAATTTAGACATTGCCTTGTGGAGTATTGTAAGGGTAGTTGCTTCTTGCCGCTGCATTCAACCTAAAAACGGCAGTTAAGGAGAGGCACAGTGGTGCAGATGAATGAAAGCGCAAAGGATTTTCTGTTTTTCGCACAGAACCCTGGCACCGTCAGGGTGAGTACGGAAAACAGAAAAGCCGCAGCGATTTCATTCAGCTGCGCCGCTGTGCGAACCGCAACTGCCGTTTTTAGGTTCAAGGACTCCAAGCTGATTTTAGGATGATGACACAGGTACTGTAGTGACGGACGTAATCAGCAAGCAAAGCTTACTAAGAGTGCCGAGGGATCGAGATCCCCAAAGCCTATCGCTCGTCATTCCCTGCTTCAACGAAGAGGAAGTCCTACCCGAGCTGAAGCGTCGGCTAGCCGAAATTGTGGCGTCTTACAAATTTCCCTTTGAAATAGTGCTGATCGACGACGGTAGCAAAGACACGACTTGGCCCATTATCTGCACGTTTGCTGAAGAACTTCCCTTCATTAAAGCCGTTCGCCTGGCGCGGAATTTCGGCCATCAAACCGCTATTACGTGCGGCCTCGACCAAACCCGCGGTGAAGTTGTCGTAATCCTTGATGCAGACTTACAGGACCCACCAGAACTTATTCCAGATATGCTTGCTCAATGGCGGGCCGGCTACGACGTTGTATACGGACAGCGGCAAACGAGATTCGGAGAATCATGGGCGAAGCGTTTCTTTGCCTTTGCCTTCTATCGGATCTTTGAGCATATCGCCGGGCTGCACGTTCCTCGGGATACCGGGGACTTCAGACTCATGGACCGCAGGGCAGTGGATGCTCTTCAGTCCCTCAAAGAGCGTCACCGCTTTGTGCGAGGAATGGTTTCATGGATCGGGTACCATCAGATCGCACTACCGTACAATCGACCTGAACGATTCGCCGGCACGACGAAGTACCCTTTTCGTAAATCGCTCTTTCTCGCAGTTGATGCGATCACTTCATTCACCTACGCCCCTCTGCGGCTAGCGTCCTATATGGGGGTAATCACCTCTGCTTTCGCCTTTCTATACATCATAGTTGTTATCATCTTAAAGATCTTAGGTATCAACTACTCAGGATACACCTCGTTAATGGCCTCTATTCTCCTCCTTGGCGGAGTGCAGCTTATGTTCCTCGGAATACTCGGAGAATACGTCGGTCGTATTTTTGAACAGGGGCAACGACGCCCGCTGTATTTAATCGACCGCGTTCAGGGCGAGCCGCTTGGCCCGAAAAGTGCCCCCGAACAGCCGAACAGATCGCCCCATAGTTGAAATACACCTGACTCGATGGTGACGTAATATGAATAATGCCGATACTTCTACAAATGTCACAGAGGGTTCCCCTGATCGCACAGGCCTCTCCTCGTATTTTTCCGCTGCAGAATGGTTGCTTTACGCAGCCCTGATTGTAGCCGGGCTCCTGCTTCGGTGGACGCTCCTCGATATGCGCCCCTACCATCACGACGAATCACTCCACGGCATGTACGGTCGTTATTTCTACGACTGGCCTAATAGTAATTTCTACAAATACGATCCGATGCTCCACGGCCCGATGCTGTACAACAGCATGCGCCTTATTTACGCTACTTTTGGGGATTCACTATGGGCGGCTCGTGTGCCTGTATGCCTGATGGGCTCAGCGTTTTTGTTCATTCCACTCCTGTTTCGCCAGTTCTTCAAAAAGCCCACAGTTCTAATACTCACTGCTTTTGTTGCTTTGTCTCCGACCCTCGTTTACTGGTCGCGCTTCCTGCGAGAGGATTACTGGGTAATTTCAGGCATGCTGATGGTCGTATACGGCTGCCTTCTTGCGCCGCCCAGGATGAAAGCTTTCTGGTTTTGCCTCGGGCTCGCGATACAGTGGTGCACGAAAGAAAATTTGTTCGTAACTGTCGCTATCTTTTTCGGTTACCTCGCATTCGAAACTCTTTTCCGATTTGTATTTTTTCCAGGTGAAAAGAAATCCATAGCTGAGCGATTTGTTGCTTATATCTCCACTTACCCCTGGGAAGTGTGCTGGTCATTCATTTTTGCCGCTCTGGTGTACTGCTGGTTTTACAGCGCCGGGTTCCGATATCCAGAGGGAATTATCGAAGGGCTCGGCCAAAAGGGATTCGAATATTGGCAAAAACATCATGAAATGGAGCGCATTGAGGGCCCATTCAACTTTCACCTCTATGTGCTTGGCTGGTACGAACTTCCACTTCTCGTCGCCTTCATCACGCACCTGTGCCTCTTTTATCGCAGAACTCGCCCCGAGATTCAGATGGTCGGCGCAATGGTTGCATTTGGTCTTATTCTCTCATGCCTCATAACCTCGGGCTCTGAACTAAAGCAGGTGCCTGTTTGGCGCTTTTTTAAACTCAAAGACTACTACGATCTAGTGGGTCTTTTTATTCTGCTGTTTCATGCACCAATAGTCACTGTTCACCATCTTCTCCGAAAAGAGTTTGGGCTCGCGACCTGCGCATACTTTTTCTCCGCCACCTTCTACGTATACAGCTATCTCGGAGAGAAAGTACCATGGCTGACCCTCTATCCATTGATCTACTCACTGCCGTACCTTACGCTCTTCTTCCAGGATTACTTTCAACGCTATCCAGTCGACTACAAACGGTACCCCATTCAGCGGGCCTTCTTGTGGCTGGGCATGGCCAGCATGATTTTTGGTATTTTTTTCATTCTGGAAGAGTGGACTGAGTGGTCGAATCAGAAGTTTAGTCTTGGCGCTCCGACTGTTGTCGAAAACCTTGGCTTTCTTGCATTCGGTGCGATTCTTGTTATATGCGCACTCTTCAACTACGTCGGAAACTATCTCGGCAGATTCAACGTAGGCCGCGTTATAACTATTGTTGTGTTCTTGTTTATGCTCCGAGCATCAATCCAAACTAATTTTCAGTATGCGGGGAAAGAGACCGAGTACCTGAGCCAAGTACATACGACCTATGAGATCGCAGACTTCGCCAAGAAAGTCGTCGAGGAGGTTTCTTTTGAGCGCAATGCCTACAAACCAAAGGTACTTGTGTCTGGCGAGGGTACCTGGCCGCTCACATGGTACTTTCGGCATCTTCCAAATGAATACCGCTTCTCAGCAACCCCTGAAGAAAAGAAGAACTTCACCTACATTGTACAAGATTTTAAAGAGACCCCTACACCGGGAGATGTTCCCGAAGGATATTACTCTCGAACGGTTAATCTTCGCGGATGGTGGGTCCCCGATTTTACTCAGATGACGCTACGGAAGTTTCTGCGCTTTTCCATTAATCATTACCCGTGGAACAGCTCTGGATTCACGTATGCTACAGTTTTAACAGCCAAGGACACATCACGATTTATAAAATAGGGTGGCCCTTCATGCGACCAGGCATGAAGAGCACAGGTCGTTTCGTCCTGAAATGGTGCTGCATAACGGTGCTTAGTCTTGGCATGTGTGAGTTTTCTCTCCGGGTCTGGGGGTTCAACGCCTCATATTTAATTCAACTTAAAGGTCTTCCCGAAGGTCGTGGGGCACTTCGTATTGAGTTGGACAGACAGCGCTTGTACCGCGTCAAGCCCTGGCCCAATCGTTCTATCAATTCTTGGGGGTACCGAGATCGCGAATTCGGGGCAAAGCGCCCTGGCACCTACCGTATAGTCGTTATCGGAGATTCGTTTCCCATGGGGTTAGCTGTTGAACCCACAGAAACGTTTCCGAAGCAGTTAGAGCAGCAGCTCGGCAAGGGATATGAGGTCTTTAATCTTGGAATTACCGGCTACGGACCGGATCAGGAGTACGTGGTCATTCAAGAGGATGTTCTGCGACTTCACCCAGATCTTGTAATCTGGAGCATTTTTGCGGGGAACGATTTCGGGGACGTAGTAAACGATCACCTCTACGAAATCTCCGCCGACAACTCCCTCCAGCCAAGAGTAGATAACTACGTGACCAATCACGTACCGACTTTTCGTCTGAATCTTGCCTACAACATGTTTCGGTATGGCAGCTTCCTATCGCCGACCGTCGAGAAGATGATCGACAGCACTTTTTTTCAGGATCATACACATATCTTGACGGACCCTAGCGAGCGCTATAGGGCGATCGGTGTTCCTTTGGTTCAACGACTCATCACCGAGGGGGTGGTGCTACTAAAGAAGAACGGCATATCCGTTGCATTCGTCATTGTTCCGTCCTTTGAAATTGTGCAGGACGACTCTCGTCTAAAAGTCGAAGGTGTTCCTCCTGAACTCTATGAAACAAACGAGAACCTTGCGATGGCTATAGCGGGAAGCACTGCACTCCCGGCAGTAAACCTCACGCAGCTGTTTCGATCGCGAGCCTCTGAAGAACTGTACACTACCTCAGACCGTCATTTTTCTATTGCCGGGCACCGACTAGCGGCTGAAGAAATAGCTAGTTTGTTACGCCGCTCGCAACTGTTACCGCAGTAGGAACCGAGGCACGTTATTTTATCCCGTCGCTTATCGATGACTAAGGCGTCATGGTCGTCGAAAATAGACGGTACTCTCTATCCTTTGCTAGTTCAGTAAAGCAGGAAAAATCAGCACTTCTAAGTTGCGGATACTTTTGCACCTCTTTTGATCCAATGACGACAAACGATATCCCTTCCTCCCGAGCAGTCGCGAGCCGGCTGAAACAAGAGGAATTAAGGTAGAAGGCGTCCGTAACCTGCTCCCGCCGAGAAACTTCGCGGCTCACCTCCCCTTGACCGGACACCTCCTTAAATTTTTTCGTCAGCAAATTAATGTGATTTGCCCAACCGAGAAAGGCTGTTTGGGACGCCAGAGTGGATACGAATGAGGTGTAGTCGTAGGCATTACCCTGCGCTTCAAGGACAACCCCTTTCGACTCCTCCCGCAATTTTCGAACAATTGTTACGGAACCAGGAAAGCGTTGATCGAGCTCTGATAACCCTTCGGAAGCCGGCACGATCGACGCAATGTTAGTACGCGGCATTCGCAACTTTGCTGCATGATAAAAAAACGGGAGCGTCACAACCATGGAAACCACTGCTGTTGCCCATCCACAAGAAGCAAGAAGTCCTGGCAGCCGCGGCCACCCCTGCGCGGTGTAGCAAACCGCGGTAAGTCCGCGCGTAAAAACGCTAACGGCACCGAGCATAAGAAGTGCCCACGATGTGGTGTAGATCTTAAATATGGTGTTCATGCGCTCATTCTCTCCACCGTAGGCATCGTCGAGAAATAGAATCTCGGGAAGGAATACAAGACCAAGCCCACCAAGTAAGAGAGCATCACCAAAGATATTTTCCCAAAACATTTCGCGACTCCGTCGATCGACCGACATCAGTCGTATGACCTGCAGGCTGCCGAGTGCAAATAAAAACAGTGCGCCCTTATCAAACAGGAGAGTGCACCCTATCAACGCCAAGCATACCAGCCGAACGGAATTGCGACGGAGAAGGAATAAGGAGCCGAGCGTAGCTAACGTAAGTGGAAAGCCCCAATGGAGAAAGAGCTCTGATGTTTGGGTAACCTCTATCGGAGAGCGAACAAAATGCAACGCCCCGCCCTCAGGCACAATGTGACGGCTAGAGAGCCGTAATGCGAGAGCCAAAATACCACCAAAGACTACAAGACTCAGACATCGCCGATCAGAGAGGGCTGAACGTACCCACGGAACGAGCTCAGTCTTATAGGGGAAGAACGCACAAAAGAACGCAACGGCTCCGAGAATAACTACCGTACTGAGAGTAAATGAATTCTGCGCTCCTAACAGAGCAACACTCACGATACCAGCGAATAGAACTACGAGAGACACGCCGGCCTTGACGACATCGAAGGGCGCCATTCCCCTAAGCCGATCTCGTAACCATCGAATGGTGAGACTCCACCGCTTTGTTGCAGCCAGAAGGGCTACCAGGCCGATACAACCGACCCACATGGGAACTTCCCAAGCGTTACTGGCGAAAAGCCAAAGGATGCCCAGCACTGATACCAGTATAGTAGAAACACCCACTATGAGGGAACTTTGTCGACTTGCAACAATTCGGTGAAGAAGAAGAATCCCGAACGGCAAAAGCCCCAGGTTAAGGAAGTGTGGATGAAGATCACCCAGGATGAATGACCACGCAGGAAACTCATTGATGGCACCCTTCACGACCCGCGAGGGCCCCCACCAATTATCATCGCCGCGTTTCCAAAGCAGAAAACCGGCGATATTTGATCCAAAGGCTGCGACAACAGACGTAACGCCCGCCACTAGAATCGATCCTCCGAGAACACACCGAACGATCTGGTAAAGAACAGCACTGTAGAACGCAAGCGCGAAAGCAGTCATAAGGTGGTACACATCCCACACCGGCATGCCGAGTGTAGAAGAGAGGAA
Source organism: Pseudomonadota bacterium (assembly GCA_043771805.1). Classification (GTDB taxonomy): domain Bacteria; phylum Bdellovibrionota_C; class UBA2361; order UBA2361; family OMII01; genus JAYVGZ01. Next base: position 28,610 of record JAYVGZ010000122.1, on the reverse strand, counting down.
GTGACCAAAGCGGTACCAATACACGTAGTAGTTGAGCACAGCACCCGCCATCCAAGGTTCTTTTGGTATTATCGGCGAGTCAATTGAGGAAGCGAGGAGAGAGTAGTCACGGAGTCGCTCGCCCATCGCGATGAAATCAGGCCACGAGAGAGCTAAGGCATACGCTACTGAAAACACCAGCACAAAGGTGAAGAGTGCGAGTGTATCCTCGATACTACGTTTACTCTTTGAAACACCGAAGAAAAGGTACGCCGATCCAATGAGGGCTAGTATTAGCGCGGCGTAGATTGCAAACGCAGTCGAACCTCCAGGAAGAGAAACACCAAGAGCAAGCAAAAACGACCCGATCAAAAACCATAGTAGGGGCGTTACAAGCAAGATTAAGAAGGTCGTTTCAAACAAAGGGGCTGCAATTCTAAAGCAAAGAAAAGCAATCAATCCCAGTAGGAGAATGAGAGTCATGGCTTCAGATTACCTCGGTACTCAGGGTTATAGGTAGAAAAGTACGTCGCATAAATCGCTGCATCACCAGAACGATAAAGCGGAATAAAGACGTCCGGATTGGTCTCAAATTTACTTAAGCCGGTCGCTGGATATGTTTGTCGCTCGAGCAGGCTGACTACTACTAAATCGATACGGTGCTGAAGGAGTAGATTTTTGGCAAACGATAGATCGGTGGTTGAATAGAGCTGCCGTATTGATTGTTTTCGGTTTACGAGATCCTCGTGCGGTAGTCCTCGTTGGCCGACATGGTGCTCCCATCCAAGCACCGTAGGGAGCCCAGAGTGCATGGCGATTCTTGTGAATTCTCCGTAGGAATCTCCTTGAGCCTCAAGCACAGTCGGCGTACCCGTGATGTTTGCATTGAGCCAAGCAATAGCTGCTGCGTCTGCTGATTCAGAATGCCGAAGGTATGCAGCCCCATCTAAGGTGAAATCCCGAGTCGGGACTCGCTGCATTCGAATAACACCAGCAATATTGAGCCCCGCGCCAATAAAAGAAAGGCACACAACAAGAAGTGGAAAAAGGGAGCAGACGAAAGCCGAAGCACGATGCCCTCGACGACTTACTTCACGAATAGCGTAAAAGATAGCCCCACAACAACCAACAGCTACCAACATCCAAACGGCAAGATATCCCTTGAAGAGAGTATTCATCCTATCGATCAAAAAGAGCTCTTCAAGAACGACGATGAGGAGCGATCCGGTAATTACGAAGAGCCCTGCGGCCTTCTGCTCGGCCTTCTGCACGTCCGTAGTGGAGGCACGCCACAGCAAGAACCAACTGCCAACCCCGAGGAAGGCGGCCATAGAGAAAATCCCCCACGGTTGGTTAGTCGCCCCGGTAATGGCATTGAAAAAAGGGAGGCAGAAAAAAATCAGAAGAAGAATTATCCCACTCCCAATAGCAATCCCAATAGACGCTAAAGACATACCGTGAGAATAAACTGACTCGGCCAGGCTCTTACTTCGGATGGACAGGAGCAATGCAAAGGCAAAGAGGAGTCCAAAAAACCAGTACCCCAACATTCCAACGAGTTGTCCCAATGAATTGAACTCAGGTGCAGTTGCCCAACCCCATGATATCTGCTGTTGAGCGCCCGAGTGGAGCGCGTACGGTAGCGCAACGACCAAGAAGCCAACGCTTATCGTAGCAAGGTCCCAGACCAACGATACACCGCGGGCGAATCCAGAAGCGAAAACTTTTTCGTAGAGAGGAATGTTACCTGATGGTGATGCCGGAGGCTTCCAGAACGGCGCAATAGGCGCAAGGAGGAGTATAATGAGGAGAACCAAACCGAATGTAATCGCGTCCCATGTGTTGATACCGTAGAGAGCTCCCCACACCGCCCCTGCGGAAATGCGCAAGACGATCCCGTGGCGAGTAAACCTTGCCGCACCATCCAAGAAAAGCGCCACACTCAACGTTGTCAGAAGCACTGTAAACGGAATCGATATTACGTGCGCATGAAGATCAGCAAACAACATAGACCACGAGGTATACTCAAAGAAAAAAGGAGACGTAAAAACTCTAGTGGACGCCCAAAAGGTATCGAAACTCGCGGGACGACGTTGCAATACACATAAATTGAGCACCTCTGGATCACTCGAGAAAGTGATAAAAAAAGCCGCAAGGAAAGAAAAGAGTGGGCTTCTGGTTATAAGCCCCATAAGAGAGTAGAGGGCCGCCGCGACAAGACCAGCCAGTGAAGCAATGGCAAGATTGTAGCCAATAGCGACAGGAATCCCTGATAGTTTGAGCAGAGCTGCAATAAAGTAAATTCCCACGTAGTAGTAGCTCATCTTGTGCCCCGCCGCCCAAGGATCTTGCGGTGGGAGTACCTCATTTCGGGTAAAAAAATGAAGAAACGTCGAGTCCATAGGCTTTTCGCCCCACACGATCTCCGGGTTCGCCGCGCGAATAAGCGCGAATATGAGTGAGAGCCCGAGAAAGAGCCCCTCAACATAAAAGGCATGCTTTTTTAGAACGCTGAAAAGCTCCTTCCTAATCACAGGTGACGCGGTGAAACCCCGATACCCTAGTAGAAGGCACACTCCGAAAATAATGGTGACCCATGCGCGGGTTGCATGGATCACCCCGCACGCCGGCAAAAACCACGACAAAATGCCGAAGCAAAACATCCCGAATATCTTTGAAACACCGTATCCACGATCCGTCGCACTCGGCAGCATCCAAGCGAGGTACGGCAATGCACAGAAACCCAGGACCTCAAGAATAAGGAGCCATACAATGAGATCAGTGAAGCCGCTTGTGAGCACTTATTTTTACCGAGAATAACCTAAAATTAACGGTGAGCTACCATGCAATGAGAATGCTGCTAGGATGATGCCTCTGCTACTGTGACTCAACTGTGACACCTCGTGCAACAGTCTCTATAGACCACACCGGCATGCCAATAATCGATTCCCTCTACCGTCCGCCTTGGCCCCTTACTTCGGGCGATCTGCAGTCGGTACTCCCCTTGACCCTAAAGCAACCTGCGCTCCCTAACTCGGTTGAGGAGGTACTGGAACTCCCCGACGGGGACTTCGTAGAGCTGTATTGGCACCCCGGTCATGATTTGAGCCGACTGGTCATAGTGACCCACGGTCTTGAGGGCTCAGTTTCGAGTAACTACGTAACCGGTGTCACGCGGTCGCTTCTCTCTGCGGGACTTACTGTTTTGACTTGGAACATGCGGGGGTGCGGCGTACGGCCCAATCGACTACTGAGTTGGTACCATAGCGGGCAGTCGCAAGACCTGCGCGCTGTGATTGAAAGGGTTATTCAACGCCCTTGGCCGGCACTACCGGCGGATCATTCCCAACCAAGCGACCAGACTCTGCCTCCTCACAATCTTCAAATTTCTCTCGTTGGATTCAGTGTCGGCGGAAACATTACCCTTAAATTTTTGGGCGAGGCCGGGGAAAACGCTCCCTCTGAGATACGATCCGCATTCGCCCTCTCTGTACCGGTAGACCTTACCTCTGCGTCTGATGAACTCGCTCGATTTCGTAACCGTCTCTATATGCGGTATCTCTTGGCGCCACTGCGTGCGCGCATGCGAGAGAAAGCGGTGCGCTTTCCGGGTATCGTCGATCTAACCGGACTAGATAAAATAAATACGTTCCACGAATTTGATCGTAGATTTACCGCTCCTCTGCACGGTTTTGATTCGATTCAACACTACTGGACTAGTCAGAGTTCGCGGCAGTTTTTGACGAAGATTCGTGTTCCGACTTTGCTGGTGAATGCATTGGATGATCCCTTCCTAGGTTCGGAGTGTTTTCCGCGTGAAGAGGCCGAAGAGAATGCGTCTCTGTTCTTAGAGACTCCGCGTCATGGTGGGCATGTAGGTTTTTTGCAGCGGTTACGGTCACCGGAGAGGTGGAGCGAGGCGCGGGCGATCTCTTTTTTGAAATGGGGCGATCGGTGAGTCACCTGACATCCGAGGCTATTTCGCAAGAGCGTATGTCAGCTTCCCTAGTCGAACTATATGAATCTACGTCGCCCCCAAAAACCTCTCCGTCACCGAATCGGCAAGAGTGATTCCGCGCGAGGTCAGACACACCGAATTCTCTGAGTGCTTCAAAAATCCTTCACGCTCTAGTTCAGAAATAACCTCACGGTATTCGTCGACACTTCCTACCCCAAAAATCTGATCGAACTTCCCTAGGTCAACCCCGTTAATCTTTCGAAGCCCCAGAAAAAAGAATTCAAATTTTAGCGCCTTCTTATCGAGCCGCTCTTGCCAAGATGCGGCTGAGCCACTCTGTACTCGCTTCATGTAATCAGCTGGCAGTGCACAGTTACTCCACCTGAGACCCTCACTCCGGTCTGGTGCCGCACTGTTCGCTACAAAACTGTGCGCGCCGGCACCCAAACCGAGGTAGTCACAACCATTCCAGCAAGCAAGATTATGCTCACTCACCTGCCCATTTCGAGCGTAGTTACTGATCTCGTACCGCGCAAAGCCGTGTTCACCAAGAAATCTCGGGATTCGCGCCAACATTTCCACAACGACGTCATCAACCGGAAGAGTGAAGAGACCCCGCTCCTGTCGCTGAAAAAACGGAGTGCCCTTTTCAATCGTGAGCGAGTAAGTCGAGATGTGCTGAATAGGAAGTGCCACTGCCTCTGTCAGGTCATTCAACACATCGGTGACGGATTGATTCGGAAGACCAAAGATAATGTCGAGGCTTACGTTGGAAATACCAACTTTTACAGCTGATTCCACCGCACCGATGATCTGACCGCGAGTATGATCGCGGCCCAATAGCTCTAAGTTTCTTGGAGAGAATGACTGAGCACCTAAACTGATGCGGTTCACGCCTGCATCTCTGTACTCACGGTAACGTGTCTCCATAGCCGAGGCAGGGTTCGCCTCGATGGTGACCTCGCACCCCTCCGTAAGGCCAAAAGTCTTTCGTGCACCGTCAACAATTCTTGCAATCGCGCTGCCGGAGAGCAGAGAAGGAGTTCCGCCACCGAAAAAAATGGTTCCGACTAGCCGATCCTTAAAGCCCTCGTGCTTTGCATACCTACAGAGCTCTTGTAGGACCGCCGCCGCGTATTCATCTTCCGGGGCACGCGCAACAGCATAAGTATTGAAATCACAATACGGACACTTCTGCGCGCAAAAAGGTATATGAACATAGAGCCCAAATGGGCTTGAATTCACTTCTTCGCGGCTTTTCGCCGCGCTTTACGTTGGGCCTCAAGGCGTGCGCGCTCTTCCTCTGGATCTCGAAGGGGGGTGCCGTTCTCTTCTGCGTTTTCTGGCGCTGCCATTGGAGCTTCAGGTTCTGCGTCTTCAGAGCCGCGCCCTAATTGAATCTGTTTATCAAGCGCATCTCTGCGCGCGCGCTCCTCTTCGAGATGCGCTACGACATCCTCGACGGATGGGACGTCGTGGTAGTAAAGCTTACGCGTCACCGTCTCTTTCATCTCTTCCAACATTTGCTGGAACATGATGAATCCTTCACGCTGATATTCGTAGAGCGGATTTTTCTGACCGTAACTACGAAGTCCAATTCCTTCTCGGAGGTGATCCATCTCTTGCAAGTGGTGCCGCCAGAAATAATCGACAGCTTCAAGCATCGTATCTTGCTCGATAATCTCGAAACCAATTGCAGCATCTTGGGAGATAAGTCCTCGGTTAAGTTGCGGGGAAACACCGATTTCGCTCAATCCGGTGAGCTTTGCGCCCTGTTCTTCAGCATGCTTTGTGTAGATTGCTCGAGCCTGCTCACGCATGGCGTCAAAGATGGATTGGCGATCTAACGGTAAGTCAGATGGGAACTCAAGCTCCCGGCCAGTAAGGAAGACGAACCGCTCCTTTAACTTGGAAAGATCCCAATCCATGGGTTTGCTGCGTTCGTCGCAAACAACGGTAACGGATCCCTCAAGGAGATCATCAATCGTATCCAGTGTCTGCTCGCGAATTCCTTCTGCCTTCAGGATTCGGTAGCGTAAGTTGTAAATTACTTGACGCTGCTTGTTCATCACGTCGTCATACTCGGTGACGTTCTTTCGGCTCTCAAAATGCATTGCCTCGACGCGCTTCTGAGCCGTCTCAATCGTATGGCTCATAAGTGAGTTGTCGAGCGCCATCCCCTCTTCCCACCCCATGCGCGTCATGAGCTGTTGCAATCTCTCGCCTTGGAAACGGACCATCAGATCATCTTCCAGCGAAATGTAGAAGCGAGACTCGCCTGGATCGCCCTGTCTACCGGCACGACCGCGAAGCTGGTTATCGATTCGACGTGATTCGTGGCGCTCAGTACCGATTACAAACAGTCCACCTGCATCGACTACGCGTTGATGCTCTTCCTTGCATACGACCTTGTGGCGCTCTAACGCTTCCTTGTGCACAGGATCGTCAGGATCCTTAATGCCCGTTTCAGTCACCGCTAGGAATTCGGGATTACCTCCAAGTAAGATATCTGTGCCTCGACCCGCCATGTTCGTAGAGATAGTCACAGCCGCGAAACGACCCGCCTGCGCAATGATCTCCGCCTCGCGCTCATGTTGTTTTGCATTCAACACGTTGTGCTTAATGCCCTTCTCTTGCAGCATCCGCGCGAGATTTTCACTCTGATCGATACTGATGGTGCCGACCAATACTGGTTGCCCCTTCGCGTGAACCTCCTCGATGTCTTTGATTACGGCATCATATTTCTCGCGGCGTGTGCGGTAGACAACGTCTACGTTGTCCTTTCTGACCATCGATTGATTGGTCGGAATCAGTGCTACTTCGAGGGAGTAAATCTGCTTAAACTCCCCCGCCTCGGTATCAGCGGTACCGGTCATGCCCGCCAACTTCTCATACATTCGGAAGTAATTCTGGAAGGTAATTGACGCTAGCGTTTGGTTCTCTCTTGCTACTTGAACGCCCTCTTTCGCCTCGATGGCCTGGTGAAGGCCGTTCGACCAACGGCGGCCCGGCATGAGTCGGCCGGTGAACTCGTCAACGATAACAACCTGGCCACCCTGAACAACGTAATCCACGTCACGCTCAAAGGTAGTGTACGCACGAAGCCCTTGAACTACGTGGTGGAGCACTTCAATATTGTTCGGGTCGTACAGGTTATCAACGTTAAGAAGAGCCTCTACCTTCTTAGTGCCCGCGTCCGTCAGCGAAGGTTGTTTCGACTTGAGATCCATCTCATAGTCCTTACCCTTCTGTAGCTGCGGGATGATTTGATTTATCTGATAATATTTATCAGTTGACTCCTCTGCGGGGCCGGAAATGATAAGCGGAGTTCGCGCTTCATCAATGAGAATCGAGTCGACTTCGTCAACAATTGCGAAATAATGTTGCCGCTGCATCATTTCACTGGCAGAGAACTTCATATTATCGCGCAGGAAATCGAACCCGAATTCGTTGTTCTGTCCGTAAGTAATATCTGACTGATACGCAGCGCGCTTACTCTCCTCGGTCATGCCGTGATAAACACAGCCAACTTCAAGACCGAGAAACGAGTGAATTCGCCCCATCCACTCAGCATCTCGGCGAGCAAGGTAATCGTTTACAGTTACCACGTGCACCCCACGACCGGTAATCGCGTTGAGGTAGGAAGGTAAGGTCGCAACAAGGGTTTTGCCTTCGCCTGTTCTCATTTCAGCTATCATGCGGTTGTGGAGAACAGCGCCTCCGATCAGCTGCACATCGAAGTGGCGCATTCCCACAACGCGCCGTGACGCTTCGCGCGTAACTGCGAAGGCCTCTGGCAAAAGGTCGTCAAGAGACTCGCCGTTAGCGTGTCGTTCCTTAAACCGAGCTGTCTGAGATTGCAGCTCGGTATCTGACATTGGCTGATAAGTGCGCTCAAGGTCGTTAACCCTCAGAACCATTGGGCGAAGGAGTTTAAGGACACGGTCATTGCGCGTCCCGAACAATTTTTTGGCGAGGTAAACTAACATAGCGAGCTCGGTAAATTACTTTCTTGGGGCCCGGATACCAAAATCAGGGTAATCTCAGATATCTTCACAGCGACTAACGCGCAAGGTTGTGACGGACACTCCTCCTTGAGCATAAAACACCGCTTCTCAGGTGTAAAATTATGGCCAAAAACATCTGCTGTCTCGTAAACATGTCATCCGGCGACGGTTCAGGCGGGCAGCTAGCCAGACGGTTATCCACAGTTTGTACAGTCATTGAAATAGACTTTTCCAGCCTATCCAGCCAGCTCAAATCTCTAAACAAATACGACAAAATCGTAGTAGTAGGGGGTGACGGGACTATTTCCGCGGTAGTCACCCATCCGGATCTTCCCCAAAGACCAGTGAGCTTTATTCCGATGGGTACCGCCAATGACCTCAGCCGGTCACTTAGTATCCCTTCCCGGCTTCAGTTCTACAACCCACTGAGGCTGACTTCTACAATCAACTCGTGGCCAACGAGTCAACTCGCAATCTGGCGATTTACCAGTAGCAATCTTAGCGTGCCGTTTTGCAACTACTGCTCAATAGGCTTCGATGGTGCAGTCATTGAGCGTTTCGAAGCGTGGCGCAGAAAAACCACATTAAGAAGCCGTTTCGCTAATCGCATTGCCTACGGCCTGATCGCGGTTACCGCTTCAAAGCGGCCACTGCAGACCATCACACTCAAGAGCGGCTCTCGGCACCTCTCGACTCGAGATGGAATCCTTTCGCTTGTTTTTTCAAACGTACAGAGCTACCTGGGGCTTGGTCGCTCGAACTCGGTGGGGAGTTCCTCGGATGCCCTGATCGAGTGTATTCAACTGAATTCGATCAGGGATTACCTTCAAATACTTCTCTCGGGGGTGGGGTGCGTACCGACACCAAAACCGACATGTTCTGGAAAGACGTTCTCCCTTGAAGGCATCTCACCGACTTCGGCGGTGCAAATCGATGGTGAGTTTCTCGGGGACATCGGGGGAGAGAGCGCAACTATCTCTTTTGAAAGATTTGTTGAGATCTCTTCACCCTCGAAGTGATATCGCCTATGACGAGCGAGGTCGAGCACTCGGTACGTTTTACAATTATGTATGTAGCGCTAGTGGATAAGGAATGGTCCTCATCCACGCACCCACTCATTTCATAGCATTGAAAATGTCTTCCAACTTTGCGACCAGATTGACTCCTCTCGCAAAACCTCGCTCCTCGATGAGACGGACCATCCTCGCTGCCTCTTCTCTCTGCGTCTCGGATGAACGTGAGACAAGTCCTCGCAGGTCATCCCAGTCTTTACTTCGGTGTTGTGGCGAGTGCGACAAGCACTTCATGGCTATAAGTGAGGGCACTGATGCAACTGGCAATTTTCGTGTATCGGGAAACAAGAGCTCTAAGGTTGCGCTCTCTACAACCTCTTTTTCAATACCACATGCATGGAACAGAAGATCTGTATAGATTTTTCGCGCGGAATTGGGATCGATCATACGAACTGTACTGATGAGGCCTCTCGCTTTGTTCTCAAGGAGTATTTCTGCAACCCATCCTAACTGTGTAAGCGATTGTATAATATTTTCGACATGCTGATCGCCGTTAGCAATGAGAGCGATATCAATGTCACGTGTTAATCGCGGCTCTGCGCGGAAAGTGACAGCAAAGCCCCCAACGAGGCAGAATTTCACCTGCTGGTCAGCTAGAAAGGTAGAAAGGTAGAAAGAGCAATTAGGTTGTTTTGTAGAACCTTACCGCTCATCTGTTCCCGGAAAACCAGGCTTTACCGTTTGCCATGTAAGAAGATCCTGCGGCAACTCTGGCGCATACCAGCTCGCTATATGAGCCTCTATCTCGCCTTCCGAACTATCCGGATACGCCGAGATAAGCTGTTGGCGCAGAGAGTGCTCAGCGAACTCAATCATCTCGAATAATAAACTAATCCGATCAGCTCCGGTTTCTTGCATGTAGGGAAGGTAGCAATCGAGAGGTTGAGTGGAAAGCCTTGGACGTACGGCATTGGTGCCTTATGGTGCCGGTGCCCCGAGCAATTCACCCAAGTAGGTAACTGCATATAATGTAACCTGCTGAAACATCTCGAAATCATTTGCTCAAGCGCAGCGCGATAAAGTTAATGCTTCACTTGGGAGCTCGTTCGATTTGCGAGATAAGAATGGCCCTGTTACGAACAGGAGCCAATAGTAGTGACGGTCCGCGGATGTTCCAGAGGCTTCGCGGTTTCGATGGTGGGGACCAAATAGTTGAAGTGCGTCGTGAATGCACTGGAGTAGTGGACGCCATCGATAAGTTCACCTCGCTCTGCCAACAGGTGAGACAAAGTTCGGTAGATGCACTTCAAGGTAGTGATGACGCTACAATCGTGGTTATGGAGTACCTTACCGCTGGGCGCGACCAGTTTAAGGCATGATTCATCTTTCTACGGAGCGGATGAATGGGATTCTGAAAGCCACTATCCCTACCTAGCTTAACATAAAGCTTCAAAATTTGGCTTACCTCCTTTGTCGTAAACCTGTAGTTGCAGTGCTCGGAGCGATTGAATATCGAACGAAGCTACGTAAATCGCCCTATAGTCCCGAAGCTGAATCGAATCCTAACCCGAGATTCTAGAAGCACGGAAAGATAGAAACCCCAAAAGACTCTCGGTGCTTTTGTTGCGGCTGGACTTCAAAGCATGGAAATGCCAGTTAGGTGCTCATACATACCCATCGAGAGCACTTATTTACGGCGTGGCGATCCGATATGACTAGCCATCGAAGCTGTCTTATAATCTGCCACATTGGATTATGTGGAGATGATGGAAGATGGCAACAGTTATACACCTGAGGCCTCGATTGGGAGGAGACCTACAGCACCCAACGGGGGTAATGGTTCCCTCGACAATCGGAGGTTCCAATGAACCATGCGAAGACGCCCGAACTCGTGCACGGAGATGTTTGGTGTCAGAGTCCAAAGCCTTTGAGGGGCTCCTTTCAGTCGCCTTTGAAGCTAATAAAAAAAAGACGGCGTCCTCAAAGAACTGCGTAGAGCACTGGGTTCCTCTGTCGTGGACGATGATGGATGGAATAATCTTGAAATTGATCAATTGATCCTTCGTGTCATGGGCGTGCAGTCTGACAGGCATATCAATTTCGAAGAAAAGACTCTTGAAGCGATTTCTCTAGTTCGGTCGTTCTGCCACCTACCCACCGATGTTGAGCATATCCGACTCCGACAGGAGGCTGGAGTAGAGTTGGCGAGCAGTCCCGCCCTTGAACGGGCGGTCAATCAATTCCTTCAAAATTCAGGTGCCCGAAACCTACTACTGATTATGGATGGACCAGAGACTGGTCAAAGTTGGTACGGTTGGTATCATGAATGCGCAGGTGCAGTTGTAGAGTTTTGTAAAGCAGCTGATAGGCTCCCTCGTTGTAGCAGTCCGCTGTTGCAGGAGCTATTTAAAGATCTACAACACTTTCGCCAGACAGAACTTGCGCGGCGCTTGATGCATGGTTGTACGTACACTTTGCGGGGGGTGATGGCCAGCTGTGATGTTCCCTTCAATTCTAGAGGATTTAGATTTTGGCCGTTCCCAGTTGATCCAGCGATTGCTTTGACCGGAGCAGCAGCGGCTGGATCTGCCCTTGGCGCCTTAGCTCAGACAGAACCTGGGCTCCTCTACCCCATCATTGCTGGGGTGTCAGCCGCTGCCACTCTGGGTCTCTTTGGTGTTAAGATACCTATTGATAAAGAACTTGTTCTACATCCTCTTCACGAGATGGCCCAGACACAGCTTGTGCCAGCACTCAATTCAATAGCGAATTTGAAAGGCCTGCTAGCACTAAATCGGTTCTTTAGAGATGCAAAATTACCATCTTCGTCAGCGACATTGGTCCCTGCTGATGAAGTCATCTTCGTTGCCCAAAACATGGGAAGTCCACTTCATTCCACGCAAGCTGATTTCGTGCTTAACGATGCGTCAATTGGTGGGCCTGAAAGTCTTGTCCTTTGTGGCCCCAACAGTGGAGGTAAGACTACCTGGATAAAGTCGGTAATGTTGAACCTCCTTCTTTGCCAAGCTCATGGCCGAGGATTTTTCTCGGCTGGAAAGATCTCACCTGCTACGAAGATTGGCTTCACTGTTCCGAAGCAAAATCAGTCTTCTTCCACTGAAGGGCGTTTCGGGGAAGAGCTCGGGGGGATCGCAGATCATTTGGATGTCACAGTTGATTCAAGGACCATTCTAGGAATTGACGAGATTGGAAGTGGAACAAGCGAGAAGGCTGCCACGCCGATTGCTCTCCCGATCCTCAAGACGATGCAGTTTTGCGGGATGCGGGTTATTCTCGCGACTCACAATTTGGATCTTCTTGATACGCTTGACGAAAACTTTCGGATCCTCCATCCAGACGCTGTCTCGGAAGTACAACCTGACGGCCGCCCAGGGGTTCGCCTAACGCACAAAATTGTTGAAGGCCGTTTTCCTGAGGACATGGATCCGGCACTGTACGCTCGGCAAGTCGCACAACGGATGGGTGTAGATGAAGACGGGCTTAGTCGCTTTCGAGAAGAATGGCTTAGAGCACATCCACGTCCCAGTTAGTTAATTGTGTTCATGACGAAGCGGTGTCGGTAAGGATTCCACATCGATCCCTTTCACCGTTCCGCCCTTCAATCCCATACTCGGTGGCCAACGCCCCTAAGCGATCAGTGCTTCGATATCGGTCTCGGTTGGCCGTGGCAGACGGGCACCACAGATTCGGACACGTTGCGGCTCCATTTATTCTCGGCGAGCTACATGCGCGCGGGAGTCGCGGAGAAAAGCGAGTGGCGGCAGAATGGCGCAATACGATCGGCCCTGATCTGTACCAGCTAATATTGAAACACAGCCCTGAGCAGCTGTATGAGTATCGCCCAGGCGTGCGGATGCGATTCAGCATGGAGGGCGCGTATGATAACTCCTGCAATATTTTATGGCTCAGTGACGGCAATACACAGTAGTGACAGTCGCCAGTATGCTCTGTGAAGATCTACGGATGGTTTTAATCTCTTAGCTAGAACGTGCGATTACTGGTAGCCCCTCTGGCGCATATGTCTGAAACGTCGTACATTTCAGACATATGTACCCAAGATTATGCAAACCATTGTTAAATCAGAGCTTTTTCCTATTCGGACCGCGCGGAGTAGGTAAAACCTGGCTTCTTCGCAGAATCTTTGCAGACAGCAACCGTGTAGCAACCGTTAATCTTCTCAAAGAAGAACTTTACTTGGAGCTTTTAACAAGACCTTCGACTTTGCGACAGTTTCTCTCGATTGATGGTGAGTTAGCTGAATGGGTAGTAATCGATGAAGTGCAGCGAGTACCAGCACTCCTGAATGAGGTACACGATATCCTCGAAGATCCAAATTATCATCGTAAAATTAAATTTGCCCTGACGGGTTCGAGTGCACGCAAGCTAAAGCGTGGCGGTGCTGACATGTTAGCAGCCCGAGCACTTGTGAATGATCTTCACTCGCTTTCTCTTTTAGAGGTTGGTGATGATTGGCAGCTCAGTCAGGCCCTGCGCTGGGGTACCTTACCTGCCGTAGTGACAGCTGAGTCTAATGAACAACGAGCAGAGATCCTTCGTAGCTATGTATCGACTTATGTCAAAGAGGAGATCAAGGAAGAGCAGATTGTGCGAAAGCTCGAACCCTTTGTTCGCTTCTTGGAAGCGGCAGCACAGGCTAACGGGCAACCCGTAGCATTCTCTAAGATAGGTGATGCTGCTCTCGTAGATCAGAAGGCAGTAGGACGGTATTTTGAGATTTTAGAAGATACGCTTCTAGGATTTTTTCTTCCGGCCTTTACGCGATCAGCTCGTCAGCGCACGATATTATCATCGAAGTTCTACTTCTTTGATATCGGAGTGAAGAATGCGTTAGAAAAGAATATTACCTCCGACTTACGCCACGGTACTTCAGAGTGGGGAAGAGCTTTTGAACACCATGTAGTGCTTGAGTGTTTAAAACTGAATTCCTATCACAGGAAAGATGCCCGTTTCTCGCACTTGCGCACAAAAGATGGTGCTGAACTTGATTTAATTATCGAGTTACCAAAGCAAAAGCCTCTTTGCGTGGAGATAAAGTCATCAAGAACAGTAACGGTAAAAGACCTAGCTGCATTGAAAGCAATAACCGAAGCCGTCGACGGCGGTATCCCCATACTCGTATACGACGGAGAGCAGGAGCGTAACGAAAATGGAGTGAGCGTTTTGCCCTGGAAAAAATTTCTTGAACAGGTTTGGAGATAAATAAATGCTTCGCCTCAGCCCTACCCAGTTTCCCGTACTACCAGACACCTCAATCCGGCAATCCTGACCAATGGTGATCTGGTCTTCTACTGCTTAGCCAGGTCTTGCGCAAACGAAACAGAAGCAACCCCCGGCACATAACTAAATCCAATACTAACTCGCCCCATGTGCTTAAACTGCTCATAAGAGCTTTTCGGAAGTGCTGCCCCTTGCGGCGCAAACATCGCGGCCGCCTGCATGGCAGACTCCAGAATCACACCGAATTTCGGATAGTAAACCACTAGTGCTACCACCGGCGACTTGAGACGCTCAGCGACAATTTTGTACGCAGCACTAGCCGCCAACGATCCCGAGGGCCCGCTCTCTTTCATAGCCGCGATCAACGCGCCATCACCCGCAGCAATAACTACGTGCTTTGCATCCTTCGCTAGATGGATTTTTATACCAAGCGGTGTCGGTAAAGATTCGACAGCGATTCCTTCTACCGTTCCGCCCTTCAATTCCATACCCGGAGGCAAAGGCCCCTCTGCCATAAGTGCTTTGATACCTGCGACAAGCCCATCGGTATCCGTTGAGGCGAGAGAGATAGTCATATCTGGGTAAGGGAGAGTGCTCGTGGCGGGGGCAAACCCAATACTTAGTGCCTGAATTTTACCGAGCAAGTCAGTAATTTTTCCACGCTCTTCCTGCGGAATCTCACTCCCAAATGCCTCAACCGCTCGCTTCAGTACACCACCATCAATCGAGAACGCAAACGCGGAAGTGCCGCTCATGTTTGACAAAAGCGGGGCTACGCTTGAGCCAACCAAAGCTCCAAATCCCTTCTCCTGATCTGGAGTTTTTGGAGAAACAAGAGCAGCCAAATTCCCTACAATTGTCTTATTTTTGAAACCGGATGTTACTCCGATAAGGGAGACTGGCAGATCTTTGCTGTCGCTTGAATCAAAGGCAACCGTTTCTGCAACCTGTCTCACATCGACCATTCCATAAATCGGCAAGGCAGTGGTTCCACCAGCACTAGTAATTACTTTTTTAAAGTCTTCGCCCTCAAGCAACGCTTTCGCTTCATCCTTGGCTGGTGCGAAGCCACGCTCAAGCCCCAGTTTTGTAGTAGAAAGCACGATGCGGCTCTCATTAGCCGCTACGAAAACAGTATCCAACTTGAGCATGTCCCGATACGCGGCTACGGTCGGAGCTACTTCACCAGCATTTGCAAACAACTTTATCGCCACGCCCTCGAAACCCGCGCCGGAAACTGGCTCACTTGCTACTTTAGCTCGCCCGAGCGCCTCTTTTGCCTTTCCTAGGAGTGTTTTGCCATTACTGCCCGGAACTAAGTCGTAATATGCACCAAGGTCTACACTTTTATTCTCACCCACAGCGGCAAAAAAGAGCGCGGCACCGATCGGTCGAGTAGTATCACCCTTGGCAGCGACCAGGCCTATGGACTGCAAAACCTCCCAGTAAGCGGTAAAGTCTCCCGTTACCTGTTTGTTCTTCTCTGTCGCCGATCGAATTCCCTCGATGTACAAACTGTACTCCTCCGAGAGGAGGAATGTTTGAATGTCTTCGTTCTGAAAATCACCCGAGAGGAATCCAATGGTCTTAGCGGGTAGGAGCCCCGTTAGATTGGTGCTCTTTGTCGGCACAGGGCTCGATCCTTTGCAGCCTAGGCCAAATGCAAGCGCACTAATCACGAGAGCGGAGAGAGGTCGAACGTTTTTCGATACTTTCATAGAGTTCCATGCGTTAGGAGAAGACGTCTTCTTATAGTCTTCAATGGTTGGAGGGTCTATGCATTTAGTTACTCTTCACCAGACCGCCTCGCTCAGTGTTGGTGATATTTGTTACGGGTCTCAATGAGAATACTCGGATACAAGACCGGTGATGGTATCAAGCTTGACTGTTCACACGAAGCTCCTGCAAATGAACCCGCATTGCATCGGTAAGATTCATATCCTCGGGCAAAATACGACCCAGACTTAGGTCTGAGCACACCTCAGCGACCGATCCGACGGTAGCAACCTCCCCGCCTTTAAGAACAATAACCCCATCAGCGACCCGCTCCATGACATCCATACGGTGCGACGAAATGACGAAGGTACGGTGGTGACACTCCTCTTCAACGATCTCCATCAGCTCATTCGTTCGTTGAACGTCAAGGCCATCAAATGGCTCATCAAAAAGGAATAGCTTAGGATCACTCATAAATCCAAGCGCGGTCTGCGTACGTCTACGTTGTCCCTTCGATAGCTCGCGACCTTTTTTTGAAAGGAGAGGCCCAAGCTCGAGCCGTTCGACGTACTTTGCACCAGCCTTTCTGTAGTACTTCGGATCGTAATGTTTAATCCGGCACCATAACTGCAGATATCGTTCAACCGAGATATCCGCGAACACAGCACCATTTTCTGGGCAGAAGGCCATGTGCTCCTCGGGTACAAGACGGTTACCTCGTCGGTCTACCGCCGAAAGAGATCCGCTAAACGGCTCCAATAAACCCAGGAGAGCCTTGATCATAGTTGATTTACCTGCACCGTTGTGACCAAGGAGCGCTATTACAGTCCCGGTTACTGCTAAGGCCGGAATATCAAGGGCCACAAGGTCTGTGTACCGGATACCGAGGTCTTTAGCCGTAAGGGTGATCGCATGATCGGGGTTCTGTGTCATACCTCCTCCAGATGTGCCGCAAACCAGCGCGCGTTGTGTCGCAGCGCAACGAGTAACAAGATGGTTGAAAATGCAGCATGAGTCAGCATCATATAGACGGGCAGATTAAGAATTGGCCCCACAAAAATGGGTGTCATGCCGATAATGGGAAGAATCGTTATAACGGTACGAAGGAAGCTTGAGGCTTCCCCGATAAAAAGGAACGACCCGCTCCACACGATCGCACCGAGAAGCGCGAACAGAATTGGAACATATCGGTAGGTGAGGCTTAAGACGCTTTGACGGTGCTTCAGCTCTGAGAGAGAAGCCATCATAGTGGCTAACCCGAGCGACGTCACAAGGGTAATAAGCCATACGACGACCTGCAGTGTTGAGACCTTGAGGCTCGAAAAGGCTTTGGCATCGGACACGTCTTGGAGCCCGAAGTAAACCAAGGGAATCGACGCGCCGAGAAAACAGAATACCCTTAGAGCTGTAAGAGACCAAATGGCTGCATAAAACCTATTCTTTCCGCACGCCGCCACTAACGGCATTAGCACGTTATTGTGCGAAAAATAATCGAGTACTTTGCGGTGTGCTTTCAGGGCCAACCAAAGGGCGATTACGACGAGAAACGTAATATTGAGCGTCACCGGGATGGAGGTCTTGAGTTCAGATACACCAATCCCTCCCGGAATCTCCGGTACCGTGAAGTAAAGACTTCCGAGTAAAAGACGAATATTTTCGACATCTCGTCGAAAGCTAATCTTCTTGTCAGCAAGATTTCTGCTCTCATATGGAAGCATGAGCACAATCATCCCAAAAGCACTCGAGGATTTTGATATCGGTCGTCCCTTTTCATCAAATGAAATAACGATGTCTGGCTCGCATTCCCGGCACACATGAAGTCGGTCGATATGTCCCTCAAAAATGCTAGCGTACTGTTGGGCATCGAACGTTGCAGGATCGGCAGCTCGAAGAGCAACATCAAGTCTATCTGGTTGACATGCATCTCCCGGGGGCTTCTCTTGACCGTCATTCAAATCGGTAACCCACCTGCATATTTTGATTGGGTCGCGGCGGCGCCCCTCACTGTAAAGCAGTCGACGAAGGAGGTTGTTCTCCTCCCGTCGCTTTGAGGAAACAACAACCTCATCCGCATCTCTCCCGGCAGTCTTCATAAAGACCCCGGTGACTACGAGCTGCCCAACGACAAGCACGAGACTGAGTACTAATGGAAAAACGAAAAGCGACAGCGCAAGGTGTGGGATCCGAATCAGAGAGAGCGCCAGGTGCAATGATTTTGGCATAGTCACAACCTTGTAAACCTTGTATGTAGATATGACGTTCAATTTTAACGTGTGCGCTAATAGGTTCTCGCACCTCATTTTTGAACGGTCTCAGCCTGTGTGGATCTGATTTACGAAGAGCTTTGCGATGATTATTTCTCCCTTTATTCTTGTGCTCGTCGCGACAGGGGGCGCGTGCGGTGCGCTCCTACGATTTGGGTGTGCATTCGCCGTCGAGTATCTCTTGGCAAAAACATCACTTTCTCTTTCTACCGTTATCGTGAACGTAGTCGGGTGCTTTGTGGCAGGCTACCTAGTGGCGCGGTTTGGAGGCAGCCTTGACGGCATCGACCCTCACACCAAGGCCTTGGTGTTTACGGGAGTACTTGGAGGGTTTACTACATTCTCTGCCTTCAGCGTGGATATCCTACAGCTTGTACATTCTGGGCAAATTATAACCGCTGGCGTATCGGCTGCATTGAACGTGTATGGCAGTCTAGTTGCCGCGGGTATTGGGTTTAAGCTCGCCGGATTGTACTGAGGTCCCCTCTCTCCCAAGAATCTCCGAAAAGAGATTTTGATAGCTCTTTGCACTCTCTTCCCAGGATTGAGATCGAACAGCTTCCGCCGCTGCCAAACCCAAAGTGTCTCTTAACTGAGGACTGTCAAGAATACTCTCAATTGCACGAGCTGCTTCATCAGCGTCGCTGAAAAGCAATCCGGATTCATCCGGTTGGATCATCTCTTGGTGAGCCGGTATGTCGGATAAGAGCACCGGCAGTCCAGCAGCCATCGCCTCAAGTACTGAGTTTGGTCGGCCTTCAAATGAGGAGGCTGAAATGTATCCAACGGCGGTTGCCAAATACAGTGCGATGTCATTTGAACGCACAGCGCCCTCGAACCTCACCCGCAACTCCAGTCCCAGCTGCTGAATGAGCTCGCGAAGATTGTGCACGTAATTCTGATCATCCATTCGACCACACAGCAACAGCACTACGTCACTACGACTCACCTTACTGAGCGCCTCAATAAGTACTTCGATCTGCTTTCGGGGAATGAGAGAGCCTACGAATACAAGGTATTCCGATTCCGCGGTGATTGCCCTAGCCTTTTTGAAGGCGTTGATTTCGTCATAAGTCGGGCAGCGTAAGGTCACCCCATTTTCGATGGTGACGAGGCGATTTGCTAATCTTGGATAGTACTGCTCCAACTCCTCGCCGACAGATTTTCCAACGGTAACGATTCGCGAGGCTCTTTTCAGCGGAATCGCCAATACGAGACGAAAAAACATGGACCGAAGCAATCGGAGGTCTTCGCCTCGCGTGGTCACTACGTAGGGCGTGCCCCGACACCATGCAAAAGCCATCGCTGGGATCGCTGTAATAAGCCAATTGGCGTGAACGAGATCTAAGCCTTCTCGACTCTGAAAGGCTGAGATAAAAAAACCAGCCAATAATCCTGGTGCCTGCGTCACACACAAAGGTGCCGCCCGAATGTTCGGCATTATTCCTGCACCAAAGGCAAGTCGGCCGCGACCGAATAACGTATACCTAAATCGATGCACCTTGAACGCGCCGATATTCCCATCGACTTCGCCCCTATCTCGAGGGACGAACACCACTCCAGAGAGCCCAATGGTGGAGAAAGCCTGCACCATGCGTTCCACAAAGACCCCAGCATCATCGCCCTCAAACCGCGGAAAAGAAGTTGAAAACACAGCTATCTTCATGGCGACACGACCCGCCACAATGAAAAATCACCGGAGGTGACGACCCCGCTCAGATAGGTCTTGGAGAATTCATTCCACGTCGCAAGCTGATCGGCAGTCAAAGTCGCCACAAGAATATCCTGAAGGCGCCTGGAATGGACGAAGAGGTGTGTGACCTGCAGCTCATGGAAAGCTGCCTGAATTTCCTGAGGTGTCTTCCCCGCCCGGAGCCAAGACACCAATTCATTGGCCGAGTAGTAGCCGCGCGAGATAACCTCGCGATCGAAGTAAAAGAACGGATTGCTCGTATTGAGAAGATACAGTCGCGAGTTCTTCGGCAGCTTCTCGTTAACGTACGCGATTAGTTCGTATTCAGGTATTTCAAAGGCTAGGTAGCTCGCACGCGAAAGCTTTCCCGCGAAGAAGGCGCGCCCCGATTCGGTTGGTAGGGTAAAGAAGAGATAGTTGCCCGCCGTTACAAGAGATACAAGCACGGCCACGGCCAGGGAACCCTGTCGAAGGCGCGCGCCAAAGCGTAGACCGAAAGCGTTCCAACCACAGCCCGCGAAAACACAGAGGCTTGGCACGACGGGAGCAAGATATCTCACTCGCGCCGAGGAAACGACGACCGCAACACAAATGTAAACGATGGAGAGCCCCCCAACGAATACCTTTCCGAACCACTCGCGCTGAATTGCAACTGTCATGAGACCAAGCAGCAGAAGCGGGGTAAGCGATCCGTCAAACTGTCTCGGGTCGTTATCGTGCCCTCCTAAGAAAATGCGAACTGGTAGAAGTAAAACCTCGACCATACTCTCACCATAAACGGTCATTCGATGGAGAAGAGGTGGTAGCCCTACTGGGGCGCCCGGGAGAAGAAGTTGAGGGCCCCCTAGTGAGGATTTGAAAAGGGGGTAGAGCGGATTTCCAGTCCAGCAGGCATTCCGCACAAGCCAAGGGACGTAGACCAGAAGTGCCGCCAAAGCGAGTATGATTCCGTGTCTAAGCTGAATGCGTTTCTGCCCAATCGATAGAGCGATCGCAGCAAGAAAGAGGGCCGCGTAAAGCCCTCCGTTTAACTTAGTGCTCGCGGCGAAACCAAGGGCGGCGCCGGCCGCGAGAAAGTTCCAAACCCGAGCCCGAGGTGACACGACATGCCGGTAAGAAATGGCCCGTGCCAAGAAAAAAACAGCAAGAAGAGAAAACACCGCTAACCCGAGATCTACAAGCGGTACAGTGGCCAACCTCAGAAATACGGGCAATGAAATTAAGAGCACGGCAGAGAGGAGGGTCACTCGATGATCATCCGACAGAGAACGCGCACAGAGAGCTACGAGCCCGATCAAAATCACGAAGTATCCCAAATGATAGAATGCTGCATACGAAGTAAAGCCCATTTGCAGCATGCCTAAATATCCAAGATTGAGGAGCATTGGATAGTAGGACCATTCGTGCCAGGAAATTTCGTGAATAAAACCGGCCTTCCACCACCACTTCGGGACTGCTAGGTGGTGCACGAGAGCATCAGTCGCTGTGATCGGAAGCGTTGCAAGCCTCGCACACTGAACCAACACCACCAGAAAAAAGAAGCTGCTAAATCCAGTTAAAATCCGAGAGCTTTTAGTAAGTCGAGCAGTTAGGAGTAGGCTAAAAACTACTGCTGAGAGGAACACAACACCGTGGACTAAAAAGAAAGCAGTAAATACCCGACCGGTGCCAACCAACCACCCAATGGGCAGAAGGACCGCCAGGGTGGCCCCCGCAAGCAACACTAACCACGGAAGCGTGCTACCGAGTGAATGGCTGCTACTATCTTCAAATTGTGTTACTTCTTTCCCGCTCACATTCTCACTTTTACGGAGCCCTCTATGACCGAAGCATGCCCCAGAAATCCAGCAATCAGGTCAATCATGATGCCACGTGATACTAACGCACTCGGAAGCATCTTCGGAGGCCATATTTTAAGCCTCATCGATTTGGCTGCCGGCCAACATGCCCGCTCGGTTGCACCGCGCAAGTACGTTACAAAAGTCATGCGTGAGGTAGAGTTTATTTCTCCGGTCTATGTTGGTGACGCGGTCAGCTTCTATTGCGATACGATAAAGGTGGGGAAATCATCCATTTCCATCCGTGTAGAAGTGGATGCCCAACGAGGTGTAGATGCAATTCAGACTCACCGGGTGACATCGGCTGAGGTGGTGATGGTCGCTGTCGACAGTTCAAATCGACCTATTGCAGTCTTTGATGAAACGTAGCTGCGAATAAAAAACCGCCCTACCTAAGTTCCTGAGAGTCTAAAGGGACTGCCTGGTATCGAGGTAGAGCGGCTTTTGAATCAGCTAGGCTGATTACTTGTCGTGGTGATCTTTGTCATGATGATCTTTCTCACCACTGCACTTCTTCTCACCACTGCACTTGTGCTCGCCGCTGCACTTCTTTTCGCCGCTGCACTTATGGTCGCCAGCGAAAGCGATAGAAGGAGCTGCAATCAGACCAACGCTGAAAATTGCACCAAGTAAAAGAGCTGAGAAAGAGGAAAGAACATTATTTTTTGTCATAGTACCTTTCATATTGAGTAACACTAAACATCTCACATCCGTCGAAGCGAGCTATCATGGGATACTACGTACCCCAAAATACCCCGCAAACTAACTCGACTTCTCCTTTCAAAAAATCAAGTAAGAAGAGAGTACAAACTAGAAACTTAGGATGTCGGACATTCTAACAACGAACTGGACGTCTCAGTGTAGATCCTTATTCGTATAAAGTTCAAAAGCTATTTTGGGTCGGTTACCCCGTCCTCCAAAATTCGCTCCACTGTATTAACAACTGCTTGAGTTGCCCTATCAACTTCAATATTAATAAGAGAACCCACAGCGCACCCTCCAAACGTTGTTCGCTTAATCGTCTCAGGGATCAATGAAACAGTGATTTGACCTGCTTTCCTATCAACTGATACAACGGTCAGACTTGCACCATTGAGTGCCACGTATCCCTTGGCAAAAATAAATCTGGTCCAGGATGGTTCCACCGTGATTGTGAGGTCTCGGCTCAGATCGAAGAGGTCCACCCTCGAGATCCGACCCGTCGTGTCAATATGGCCAGACACCAGGTGGCCCCCTACTTCATCCCCATAATTCAGCGATCGTTCAAAATTAATCCGTTCACCCTTTTGCAGAGAACCGAGGTTAGTGCGGATGGCTGTTTCCTGCACAACATCAAAGAGGGCTTCGTCACCCTCTGCAGAAACAACTGTGAGACAGCATCCATTGATCGCGATACTGGCGCCAAGCTGAACACTCATAAGCGCACCCACCGGAAAAGAGATACCAAGGGAGATAACTTCCGACTTTTGCAAAACGGAGGAGACCGACGCCAGCCCCTGGACTATTCCGGTAAACATAAGCTCCTCGATGAGTGCACTCGAATCTTTATTCGATTACGGTCAAAATTCGTTCCCAGACCGGATCAACCAAGAGATCCTCTCCTGCATGGAGGACATCTCCAGGTTCAAGACGGTAGGCCTTAGCCACTTTTGCCGTAGCTTTTGCCTTCTCGTTCTGCTTAAGAGTGTCCATCTTGGTGAGCACCACTAGGCAGCTAACCCCAGCACGACCACACGTGTCTTGTATCGCCAACTCATCACGTTGAGGCTCCCGTCTGCAATCGTTAAGCAGGAGGACAGCACGAAGTTGTTCCCGATCGCGGAGGTACGAGATAGCGGATCGCCCGATCTGCTCTCGCTCAGATTTTGAAAGCTTTGCGAAGCCGAATCCAGGGAGATCTACGAGCGAGACCTGAAATTTTACTCCTACTAATTCGCCTCTAACGCGGAAGAAGTTTATCTGCCGAGTACACCCCGGAGTTGCGCTGACTTTAGCCACCTTGCCGTTCACAAGCCGGTTGACGAATGATGACTTGCCAACATTCGACCGACCGATCACAGCTATTTCTGGGAAGCTTTGCTTCCTTATATTTTCAGCTGACGGCGCGCCAAAAAGAAACTCTGCCTCTTTAATTTCGAGCTGACTTTTGCGGGTCCTCACTGTTGCTCCTTATCATCAGGAAGCTTCCGCTCTATGCGAGCTATACGAGCACCGAGTGACCATACGTATGCAGCTAGAATAACCCACGTTATCGTGTACGACCAAAATAGAGATGGAAAAGTATCGGGTACCAAGTCAGGTGTCATTCGAGTCATTCTCCATAATTCTCATTCTGTTAAGGTACTCTGCGCATCCGATGCGGTAGCGAAGATGGATCAGAAGCGCAGCGAGCGCCAAGAGAGTAACTGTCGAGATACCGAAAGCCTGCCAGTAGCTCGGATCTTTAAGTCCCCCATGCTCAATAACTTTCGGGTGAAGCTGCTCACGCGCACTGAGAAAGTTGATCGACAATGATACAAGGGGAACGGATGCCGCGCCTAGGATACCCAAGATCGCCGAGTGCACCGCGATCCGCGTTGGATCGCCGAAATTTCGGAGAACCGTAAAGGAAAGAAAAATGAGCCACAGTACCAAGAAGGTAACAAGGCGAGGCTCTTCCCACCGAAACCAGGTATTCCAGGCCGAGTGGCCCCAGATCATCCCAGAGGCGAGCACTATAGAGCACAACACGAAACCGACTTCACCCGCGGCCTCACTGAGAATATCAGATCTCCAGCGATTAGTGACAAGAAACATCAGACTTGCAACCAGAACCACGCCGAAGGCGCCGTAGCAGGCGAAAGCGCTCGCAACATGAAAATAAAAAATGCGTTGGACAGCACCCATCACTCGCTCATTAGGTACGAGCATGAAAATGTAGAGATGGGAGAGCGCCACTAGAACTACAGTAGCGACAACTAGAGATTTGAGGGTATTTGCGTGCTTTCCCATGGCCTACTTTATAGCAGCCGGTCGAGCAGAGGTACAGTAAGGAGGCTGCGAACTACCCTAGCCTAGTCGCGCAAAACGAGTTCGTACAGATTCAGCCCCAATAAGAAGAAAACGACGTCAGCCCCTACCAATAGAGAAATCCAGATCGAAGAGAGGTCTAGTCTGCGAACCTCAAAAAGGGTTGACGTAAGCTCTAATCCGGCGAAGAAGTACGGGAAAAGAAGGGGGAAAGTAAGGATAGGCAACAGCACACCCTTCATCCTAGAGGTACTTGCCACCGCGGAAAGAAGCACCGTTAAACTAGCAATTCCCACCGATGTCAGTGCCCCAATCACAAGCAGATGGGGAAAGATATCGAATAACTCTCTATTGAGGGCGACGCCCAACGCTCCTGCGGTTGCTACAAAGCTAAGGCTCAGCAAGATTGTTAGAACAACAACTTTCGCCGCATACATTACGCTTCCATCGACGCCACTCAAAAGGAGTCCCTCAAAACCATGCCCTTCGAGCTCATTTTCATGCGAGCGAGTCAGAGATGCCACTGTTGAAAAGAGGAATGCTAACCACAGCAACATTGGAAAGAGGCGCTGCACGACTCGATCCTCTAGAATTGAAGAGCTCACGCCAGCACCGATAAGCGCGGCCATCATGATACCATTGCACAGCAAGAGGGTTACGAGGTCACGGCTTCGACACTCGAGGCGCCACTCCTTCCCCACAAGCACTACGAAGGTTCGACCTAAAGTACTCATCGATTTCCCAAACGGTAGGCTTCAATGAGCTGCTCTTGACGCGCCAATGGTGCATTTACACCCGAGTCGCTCGATATCTGCCCTCTATTAAGGATGACGATTCGATTCGCTACGGCCCGAACGCGATGGATATCGTGAGTCGCAATGAGGACTAACGGCTTATTGTGAGTTCTGGCCAACGCGGCTGATAGTTCCTTCATCAGCACCTCCACCCCTTGATCGTCAAGGTGCGAGGTGGGCTCATCGAGCAAAATAATAGAAGGGCTCCCAAGAAATGTCCGTGCGAGCGCTGCTCTTGCTTGATTTCCCTTTGAGAGATCGCAAATGGATTTATCTCTATATTTCTCTAACCCCCAGGTAGTGAGCAACGCTGAGCAACGATCATTAGCTGAGTCAAGAGTCGGCGCGAGTTGGGAAAATAGCCGTAAGTTTTCGGCCACACTTAGCTTCATGTAAAGCAATGGATAATGTGCTGCAAACCCGATAGAGGCAGATTCGGATTTAATTATCTCGCCCTTATTAGGAGCTGAGAGACCAGCTAACAATCGCAGCAAAGTTGACTTGCCGGCTCCGTTTGATCCCAGCAAGAGGATGCTCTCTCCCGCAGCGGTACTTACCGAAACACCCCGTAATACCTGGAGTAAACCGAAGAACTTTGACACCCCACGCGCCTCGATAGCGACGCTACGGCTGTCCATGACCCTTCAACTCTGTGAGAATTGCGGCCACATCTCGCGTTAGGCTCTCCCTTGACTGCTCGTAGTCATCTTTAGATAACTTGCCCATCGCGTAGTCTAAATCGAGATCTTTCAGAGCGCGTAAACCGCGTTCTTTGGAATCAAAGAGAATGTTCTCTCGATTATCGGCAGCGCCACCGGCCGCGACCGCTAAACTGCCGGGTGCGAGGAGCGGAAGGCCCGCGAAAAGAACGATGGCAAGTGTTAAGAGAGCTGCTGCGACTATCCACATATTGATCATGTAAGCTGCGCTACCGCCCTCTTGTCAATCACTTGCTTTGCCGCACCGCGCGCCACACCACGCGATTGAGGGATTGCAACTACGAATCCCCCGAAGACCATTATCATAGCCCCGTACCATAACCAGACCTGAAGCGGATTAATGTAAATCTTCATCGATGCCTTGGTTCCAGATTCATCAACACCGGCAAGGACAAGATAAAGGTCCTCTCGCTGCCCCATGTGAAGAGCCACTTCGGTCGTCGTGGTTTGATTCTTCTGATAGTACCTGAGCTCTGGCGCCAGGGTCGCAACCACTTGATTATCACGAAGCGTACGGACTGTGGCGTGGGCCTGAACGGCCTCGTAGTTCTTATTCACCTCTTCATGAAACTCATCAAGCTGAATAGAGAATCGCCCTACGGTGTAACTAGCGCCCGGCGCCAGAGTAAACTCCTTCTCTATCTTGTGGGCCATAGATGCAGTGATGGCCACCGTCATCATAAGCACTCCGAAATGGATAATGTGGGCGCCGTATTTGACGCGGTGGCGGCGGATGAGTGCAATCGCATTTGTAGGACCCCATTGCGCCTCTGTTGTTACCGCACTTTGAGCCCGCAATCCGCGATTCACCTCAGAAATTAGTGTCATCAGTGCAAAGAAGCACAGAGAGTAAGAGAGGACGGGGTAAAACTGTGTAATGCCGGCGTAAACAAGTAGCATTGCTATCCCCAGTGCTGCGGTGAACGGAACCAGAAAGAGCCGCCTCAACTGGCTAATCGACGCGCGCTTCCACGCGATACTGGGGCCAACACCCATCAGAAAAATGAGCACCAAGAAAAGTGGAACATTCACCGCGTTGAAGAACGGAATTCCGACTGTTTGCTTCACCCCGGTGAAGGCTTCTGAGAAGACTGGGAATAGAACTCCCCATAGCACTGAGAAACAGATACTGAGGAGCACCAGATTGTTCAGGAGAAATACCGATTCGCGAGAGAAAAGGCTCTCGATCGCTCGCTCTGGTGCGAGTTCGGATCTCCTGTAAACTACCAGTCCGATGGCTAAAGTAATGACGACCCCAAGGTAGGCCAAGAAAACCCAGCCAATGTCAGTGGATGCAAACGAATGGACACTCTGAACTACGCCCGAGCGAGTTAGAAAAGTTCCAAAAACCGTTAAGACATAGGTCAAAACAATCAGGGCAATATTCCATATCTTTAACATTCCCTTTCGATCCTGAACCATCACCGAGTGCAGAAACGCAGTAGCGGTCAACCAAGGGAGAAAAGAAGCGTTTTCTACTGGATCCCAGGCCCAAAACCCTCCCCAGCCCAGCTCGAGGTACGCCCAGTGGCCACCTAAAACGATCCCCGCGGTGAGAAATGTCCACGCAACCAGGCTCCACCTTCGAGTGAGGCGTATCCAGTCATTTGATGTTTGCCCGGAGCAAAGGGCCGCCATACAGAAGGCGTAAGGGATCGCAAAACCGGTGAAGCCCAAATAGAGGAGTGGCGGATGGATTGCCATGTATTCATTCTGCAACAATGGATTTAATCCGTTTCCGTCAGGTGGGATGAAGGCCGCTTTGATGTATCGAAAGGGATTTGTAAGAAAAACTGTAATTGAAAGAAAGAACAGCGTGGACGAGTTAGCAAAGGCCAAGAGCCAAGGTGTTAAGCGTCGCGGGTATGATACACAAGCAATCGATAGCGCTGCTACAAAACAGGAGACTAAGAAGCACCATAGCAACATCGAGCCGTCCATTCCGCCCCAAATGGCCGTAATCTTGTAGATCCAGGGCATGTCGATATTAGAGTACTGCCAGACATATTGGATGGTGTAGTCGTTGCTCACGAACGCGGTCGCGAGAGACACTATCGAAGCGCCTATCGCTACGGCTACTAGTATGCAAATGCGGCGGACGGTCTCAGTCCGTGCCGGCGAACTGTATTGAGGTAGTCCCACTAGGATTCCCATCACTGTACCGACCACAGCGAGCAACCACGCGAGGCACATCGAAAAATGACCAAATTCAATCATAACCGTCTCCCTACAAGGGACATTTTTTAGTTCTGGACGACGCCCGTATCCGGTATCCGTTCACGGGTATATTTTTGTTCACAAATCAAAGGTGTTACGAGAACAACTTTTGCAGTCAGGCGAACCTTTCGTCGACAACGAGCT
>JAYVGZ010000121.1:0-2029 GCA_043771805.1 Pseudomonadota bacterium | reverse complement strand
ACCTTGAAGGCGTGGCCGGCCCCCCACATTTTTAAAAATCCATTCCACCAAAACTTCTCCTCTCCCGGGCGGATACTCCCAAGCACAAAAATCGGCGTCTCTCGGTCAATGCCGGGGAAGAACAGCTGCCGTTGCTCTTCTCGCGCCTCCTGTGATTGTACGGAAGGTATTGTGTCGTACTTACTGTTTCCCGAAACTGAGATCCTCTCTGGTGGCACTCCGAGGGCCTCAAATCGGGCTACCTGTTCGTCTGAGGTCACAACGATACTGCTCATGTTGGACATTACTGACCGAAATATCGGTCGAAGCCGTCGGTACCACTCAACAGTGTAATCAGAGATGCGACCGTTGACGATCGAGCACCGTACTCCCCGCTTCTGCAGCTCGGAAAAGAGCACGGGCCACACCTCCGTCTCAGAAACGACGAAATGTTCAACCGTCACTCCCTTTAATGCTCGGCGCACACACCAGGGAACATCCAGAGGGGCTAAGCGGAGGGCATCAGCTGCGTCCCTTCCACGGTCAAGCCCGGTTGGAGAGGTGGTTGTAAGGAGCTGCTTGGCGTCTGGCTCTGAGCGACGGATCTCCTTCATTATCGGAAGAAGTCCGGATACCTCGCCTACCGATGCCCCATGGAACCACCACTTAGTATTTGGTAACTCGCCCCAATCACCAAACCTCTCTGAGATCCGGATCCTGCCCCGACTGCTCGTGAGAAGTGCGGGAAGTACAAATGGCGATACGAGTGTTCCAGCCACCGAATACGCTTTAAACAGCATGCCAGTACCTCTCTGCCGTCACTGTGAGTTCGTTCATCGCCCGCTCAACCCGCACTCGTGCGCCCTCCAGATCGTCCTCGCGTTCTATCGTGATTGGATCACCGAGAAGAAGCGCTGCCCTCGAGAACGGTTTGGGAACTTTCATGCGATCCCAGGAGGGTAGTCGCCAACACCGTTGCACGGCGTAAGTGGCGGGTACAATTGCGATGTTTGTATGCTGCGCAAGCGCCACTATACCCTTCTTACATTCATGGCGTGGACCCCGCGGTCCATCAGGAGTAATCCCTAAATAAGCCCCCTCCTCTTCTGCCACTTTCACCATACCCAAAAAAGCACCGAGGGCACCTCGTGACGAAGAACCAGCAATCGAGTCTACACCAAACCACCCCGCCGCGCGCGCTATGAGACGGCCGTCGCCGTGTTTACTGATAAGTACGTATAATTTCCTCTTTGAGCCCCCTAAGGTCTTTCTATAAAGGGTAGGTAGACCAAGGAGGCAATCGTGCCAGAAGGCAAAGATGAGCTGAGTATCTGGAGCGAGTCTACGCTGGGCAGAGCGAAGACTTTGTCTCTCCCACCTAAGGCTCATCGACAAAAACTTGATCACCAACGCAGCTAACGCCCCGGTGACAATCTGTTTGCCCTGGTTAAGTCGTATCCCTTTCATCCTAGGCGGGAATCTACCGGAGTAGCGAACCCGAGGAAAGGCACTACGCGGTACATGTCCTACAGAACGAGCGAATAGAAAGGGGCGTGTTGACTCTTAGAAGGTATCGGCCGGTCCCGAAAAATGCAGCCCTGGCCCCCGGTAGAAGTCTTGAGGGTCCACGAAGAGGCATAACGAGCTGCGAACCTGCGGCGGCAAATACTCGCACGTCTCGTGCTTCACTGTTACTAGTGTTAACGACTACGGCACTCACCGTTACTGTGCGCTGGCTTCGGGTGCTTGAGATGACAATGTGAAGGTCTCTTGCTTTTAGTCGAGCAAGAGTAGTGACACGGGGTGGAGTCCGTGCCCGGTTTGATGGTGCGGGGGTCGATCTACTCCGCGTTTTTTTTGCTGAAGGCGCTGGTGTTGGATCTGCATAAGCAGACCGAACGGCCAATAGGTGTTCCGAAACCGGAAGGACAAGAATCAAAAAAGAGAGGGCGAGGCTTCGGTGCATCTCCTCAAATCGAGAGCCGAAGGGAAAAGTTGCCTACCAGCGGTGCGGGACACCGGCAGCGGTGAAAAGCACACCAAGGTTGTG
>JAYVGZ010000120.1:0-4647 GCA_043771805.1 Pseudomonadota bacterium | reverse complement strand
ATACCGATGACGATTTTACGGTTCGAATGCACTACTGCGTTCACGCGCCGCAGCAGGATCTTGTTTTCGGTATCGGAATAAACAGGGCGGATGGACTCGTCGTGCTTGGAACAAACACCGATATCGAAAGAGTGCAGCTACCGAATGTTGTTGGGGCTGGCACAGTTGATTTTGTTGTAGGGCGTGTAGGGCTTCTTGACGGCACGTTTACGATCGATGTAGCGGCGCACCGACAGGACGGGTATCCGTTCGACTACCATAAAGATGTAATACACTTTACGGTGAGATCCCTTCACAACGAAGTCGGCGTACTCTCTCCGCCTCACCAGTGGAGCATAAACGGTGTCATTTGCTCGGCGATGACAAATGATCCGCTTGTACCCCGTGAATCAGCGACGTCCACGAGTAGTAGCTAGGATCGTTCATGCATACAGTAATTGCTGAGCTGTGGAAGTTTCGTGGATTGGCTGATGCGTTGATTCGGCGCCATGTTGCCACTAGGTATCGAGGCTCGCTGTTTGGATTCGTGTGGTCGCTTTTAAATCCCCTGTGCTTGATGGCGATCTACACCCTCGTGTTTCATTACTACATGCGCTTTAACGGAGGCGATCAGTACCACCTGATGGTGTTCGCCGGCCTGCTTCCGTGGTTATGGACAGCAAGCGCCTTAAGCGAAGGAACTTCGAGTATCGTTGGAAGCGGTCACTTGATCACAAAATCGATGTTTCCCGCGCATATTCTTCCCTTTGTGAGCGTGAGCTCTTCGCTCGTGCATTTCGCCTTAGCTCTTCCTGTACTTGCGCTGTTTATAGTGGGGGGAGGGTATTCAATTCCGTGGACATGGTGTTTTCTTCCTGGACTAGTGATGGTGCATGCCGCACTCTTGTTTGGTTTAGTGCTAGCGTTGAGCGCGGTGAATGTATTCTTCCGAGACGTGCAACACTTGGTGGGTAACCTTCTTACCTTCCTCTTTTTCCTTTGCCCCGTGGTGTATCCACCATCGGCCGTTCCTGAGAGGTTCCGTTTTCTTATCGATTTAAACCCATTTGCGCTGTTAACAGAGAGTTATCAACAGGTCTTGATTCAAGGCCTTGTTCCTGGGATGCACCATTTTCTCTACCTCATCGTGGTTGCCGCCTTGGCTTGTGTGCTTGGGGCGGTTATACATGAGCACTACCGCGAGCGGTTTGCTGAAGCCCTGTAGTGAAACCGATTCACGAAAGCGCGGGTGGGGGACGTAACACTGGCTACTACTATGTCGAATTCCTTTCTTGATAACGGTGTAAGCAACCACGGTGGTCAGCCCCGAGCAATACACCAGCTTGTTCATACCCTAAGCTACGGGGATGCGATCTCTACCGAGGTACTAGCGCTACAACGGAGTCTTCTCAGCCACGGAATTGTGAGTGAGATCTACGCCATCAATGTTCACCCAAAGTACGTGGGACGGGCTAGGAGCTACACCGAGCTTCCGTCGAGCGAGCGAGCAGACTTGCTTCTTCACTACTCGCTCGGGTCACCACTTAATCAGCTTTACCGTGAGTGGCGTGGAGGGCGCAGGTCGCTTGTGTACCACAACATTACTCCGCCAAAGTATTTTCGATCGATAAACGACCGGGTCGCGGACGATATCGAGGCAGGGCTCGCTGATCTTCCGGCACTGTGCGCTCTCTCCGACACCCTTATTGCTGACTCTCGTTTTAATGCCTCAGAGCTTCAAGCCCTTGGGTTCTCAAGTGAGGTGCTTGAGCTCCCGATCGATCCGGGTCGTTGGGACCTTCCAAGAAATGAGGGGCTCTATTCGATCGTCAACCGCACCCCGGGATTGCATCTTCTACATGTAGGTCGGCTCGCACCTAACAAGCAGATCGAAGACATCATCAAGACCTTCTACTTCCTTCACTACCACGTGCTTAAAACAGGGTGCAACGGCACTGTTCCGCGCCAGAGTAAGTTGTGGCTTGTGGGGATTGATACCGACACAGAGCTCTACTCCTACGCTCTCAAGCGACTGGTCGATGAGCTCCGCCTCACCCATGCAGTAGAGTTTGTGGGGTGCCTTGCAGACGAGGAGGTACGTGCACTGTACGAGGCGTGTTCAGTCTACTTGGGGATGAGCGAGCACGAAGGGTTTTGCTTGCCACTAATAGAGGCGATGCACTTCGGTCTCCCGGTAGTTGCCTACGGAGCTGGGGCGGTTGCGGATACCGTTGGAACAGGCGGAGTTGTGGTCAGTGAAAAAAGGCACGCCGAGATTGCAGAACTTGTTGCAGAATTAGGTTCCGATACCCCCCTTCGTCAGCGAATGATTGAGGCCGGTAAAAAGCGTATGGCTGCCTTTTCTTTTGAGAATTTCTCCCGTCGTGTTGGTGAGGTAATTGTAGCTCCTGCCCGTGAGCCGCTTCGGGTACACGGGTAATGATCTCAGTCGGCTTAGACATCAGTGGCCTCGATCCGGCCTTTAAATCGCACGCTCAACGCGGAATAGGCAGGTACGTTCAAGAGCTGCATCGGTATATGCAGGGCAATACGAGCCCTGATGTCTCGGTTGAGCTGTTTGATCACACATCCTTGGTGCAAGGTGGGCTCGGTTCGGCGTTAGTAAATTGTATGCCGTGTGGACGAACAACGCTCCGCCAGCAGCTCTTATACCCCTTTCGCCTCGGTCAAGGTGCGATGAAGAAGTTCTCTTTCGTGCATTTCCCCGCGCACATGGATGCGCCGTCGTGGAGCACAAAACCGTTCGTGCTGACGGTTCTCGATCTTATCCCGTTGGTGTTGTCAGATCTTTACCGGTCGAACAAATCAGGGGTGCGCTACCGATTCGCGCGGTGGCTGGAGCTGCAGTCTATTCGGGAGGCAACGCTCCTCTTAGCGATTAGTGAGAACACAGCTAACGACCTTACGCGGGTGCTCGGCATTCCACGGGAGAAAATAGTGGTGACACCGCTCGGTGTGGACGAGCGGTTCTTTGCAACCTTTTCGAGTCGTAATGCTGAACACACTACCGAGACTCGTGCGGTACGCGCTCGCCTGGGGATTCCCTCGGGCCGCCCAATTATTCTTTACGTCGGCGGACACGATGAGCGGAAGAACATTAGAGTGCTTGTAGAGATATCTCGAAGAGTGATTTCAAGCGGGTCTCTCTATACAAAACCAATACTCGTGCTCGCTGGTCGCGTGCATTCCGAACTCGAGAAAAACCGGCTTGCCGACGCCCTTCAACAGCTCGATATGGAGCGCGACACGGTTGTTCTAGGCTACGTGACTGACGATGACCTTCACGAACTGTACGCCGAGAGTTCAGTGTTTCTTTTCCCGAGCCTTTACGAAGGTTTTGGACTCCCGCCGCTCGAGGCTATGGCCGCCGGACTTCCGGTGGTAAGTAGCAACACCTCGTCTATGCCCGAAGTAGTAGGAGATGCTGGCCTTCTATTTAACCCAAGCAGCGTCGATGACGGAGTCAGCGCCGTTCTAACGGTTCTCGATAACCCTTCTGTAGCGAAAGATTTTTCTGTTCGGGGGCACTCCCGTGCGAGACAGTTTTCGTGGATTGATACCGGTCGTCGCACAGTCGAGGCGTACCGCGAGGCGGCAAGGCTCGCGGCGTCTAAGGGATCTTTAAAAGCGCCGCTTTCGAGCGAATTTGTGACTACTGACGTAGGGGATGGATCACGTGCTCGATGATGCTCCCCGTTTCTCCCTTCGGTGGTCAGACGCGCTCCTTCTCACTCTCTGCATTATTCTTGGTGCACTCATTCGCCTTGATTTCTTAACTGCAGTGCATTTCGTTATTGATTCAGATGAAGCGATTGTCGGCTTAATGGCGAAGCATATCCTCGAGGGGCGTCCCGTGCCGGTCTTCTACTACGGGCAGCACTACATGGGCTCCCTTGAAGCGCTTCTTACCGCAGTTTCATTCTGGTTCCTTGGTGTAACAGCGTGGGCCCTACAGCTTGTGCCTCTACTGTGCTCGCTTCTTCTGATTCCTGTTCTTTTCTTCCTCACTCGAGAGTGTGCGGGCAGAACTGCTTCGTCTGTAGCTGCAATCCTTACCGCAGTTCCACCGGCGGGGCTTGTCGTGTGGAGCTCGAAAGCACGCGGCGGATTTATCGAAGTCTTACTGCTCGGGGCGATCGCTTTTCTGGTGACATGCCGGTGGCTGAAAGAAGATCCATTTCGATCGGGCAGAGCAGCGACCGTCGGTTTTCTTTTGGGGGTTGGATGGTGGGTAAACAATCAGATCATTTACTTCATGCTTCCTATTTCGCTTTTCCTCGGAATTCACTTTGTCGGCGGCTTTGTTGCGAAGGGGTGGGGTAGAAGTTCATTCCTTCCTTTTGCGCGCGTCGTTGTAGTTGGAGTGGCTGCGTTCTGCATAGGGAGCAGTCCGTACTGGCTGTACAACATAGAGCACGATTTTCCGAGTCTTGGAATGTTTGGTTTTGCGTCTGGTGACGATACCATTGAACATCTTCAAGGATTATTGGCGATGGCCATCCCGATCCTTATCGGCAGTAAACGGTTCTGGGACTCGTCAGACGGCTTTGATGGTGTAACAGCTCTCTACTACGCAGTGTATCTTTCTCTTCTCTTGGTGTTGCTGCTATCAAGACTAAGGGTGTTACTGCGAAGTCTTGTTGGTTT
>JAYVGZ010000119.1:0-2334 GCA_043771805.1 Pseudomonadota bacterium | reverse complement strand
ATCTGAATTCAAATGGAAAAATCGAAAACCCTCACATTAAATCAATCAATACAGATATTTGCCAACTTCAGAACGAAGTACTACCGGACAGTAGTGCCTTGATCTACCGACATGTGCATAAAGTGCGTTGTATCAGGACGTTAACGGCGTTAAATGGTGTTGCGCCCTTGCTCGGCTACTCATATAAAAATTGCGCGCCCAAGCCTTTAGCTGCTGCATGCGAGCGCCGACATCTACCTTCGTGAATATCTTTATCGGGTCACACAAGGGGCCAGCCCCTAGCAGGAAACGCACATCAGAATTGGGTACTATCATAATTGCTGGCGCCCTCATGCTGACTGTGTTTATCGCACTCGTGGCGCTTGGTCTCGATACGTATTTCGTTGCAACTGCAAAATTTCAGCAAAGTAGCACTGCTGAGTCGATTGCTCTCGGTACCCTTAAAAGCCTGAAGGAACCTGCCGTCGGTGCAGAGTACCACGGTTCACCCAACAACGAGGCGAGTCTCTACAATTTTGCTATTGATCATGGTGCGTTAGCCGGAGCTAGCACGCTGATCGGGACCGAGGCAGGCCAAATCTCATCGTCCGAGCTGCAGGTACGGTATGCCAGCCCAAACGGCAACGGCCACGGCGCATGCACCTCGGCTATTTCGCCAGGGCATGGTAACGGCAAGAGAAATGGTAACGGGAATCACACCAGTAGCTGGTGTGGTTTCGAGGCTTCCTCTGATCAGGGCTCAGTCATCTTCGGGTATGTCGACCCCTTAACCTTCGGCACTTCAGCAATCACATTCTCACCGGTATCACCTGGAAGCTCTGCTGATGTAAACGCGGTGAAGGTACGACTACAGCTGAAAGACCCGAACATATCGCCGATGGTGTTGCCGTTCAAAAAACTGCTGCTAGGAGAGCGCGCGATAATGTTCGAATCCTCCGCAATCGCGTACTACGCAGGGCCAGGGAAGTATCACCTTGTGCCTCCGACAATACCGCCTGGATCGGTGTGAGCAGCGTCGTGAAAATGCATACAACAGAGCGGTTTGAAAAGGCATAGCGAAAACGGCGTCATTTTGGATTTTTGTTATTGAAGTTCTACTGGTCGAGCAGGTCCTTCATCCTGAAGCTTTTTCCGTCGATCTGGACGGTTTCTGCGTGATGGAGGAGCCTGTCGAGCGCTGCGGAAGTGATGGTTGCGTCGTTGTTAAATATTTCGTGCCATTTTTTGTAGGGACGATTTGAGGTAATCACGGTAGAGCCTCTCTCGTAGCGTTGGCTGATGATCTGAAAGAGGAGATCGGAGCCGAGCTTGTCGACTGGAAGGTACCCCAGTTCGTCGAGAATGAGCAGAGAGGGCTTCAGATACCGAGCCAGCTCTTGGCGCAGCCTTCCCTGTGCTTGCGCTGCGATGAGGGCATTAATTGTATCAATGGCGGTAGCGAAGAGCACGGAGTGCCCTTTAATGCAGGCGGTGTAGCCGAGAGCTATGCTGAGGTGGGTTTTGCCGAGCCCGACACCACCGAGGAAGATGACGTTGGCTTTGTCCTCCATGAACGTAAGGCGAAAGAGATTTTTGATCTGTAGCTCGTTACACTTTGTGGGCCAGGACCACTGGAACTGGTCGAGAGATTTGAGGACTGGAAATCGGGCGAGCGAGATGCGACGTGCGATACGAGCGTCTTGTTTTATGTGCGCCTCCCCCTCTATGAGCTGTTGGAGGTAGTTTACGTGCGTGGTACCGGTACGCGCGGCATCTGCGGCGCACGATTCGAAGTGTTCGTGGATGAACCGGAGTTTTAGATACTCGAGGTTTTTTTGCAGGGCTGCATACCCATCTTTAGTCGTTGTTTTGGCTGTCATTGGTCACTCCTTGCTGACGGTCATAAATGGAAAGATCTGGCTCTGCGATCTCGATTTCAAGGAGATCTTGCCGGCGCGTAAGGTGGAGCGCTGTCGGCGCAGGCACTAAACGAGCACGAGCCTCAAGAATATTAGCTATGTACTCGCAGCTAAACGCGTGAAATGTGAACGCATCAGCCACGGCGCGTGTTACCGCCTCTTTGCCGTAGATCTCTGAGAGTGCCACTATCTTTTGGACGTGGTGTTTGGCGTTAAGGCGCTTTGCGCTTAAGTTGTTGTAGTACTCCTGGGCATGTGGGGAGAGAGCAAGGAAGCGCGTAAAGATCACCTGCTCCCTGGCATTCTTGCGCTGAGCAATGAGTTCCTTTGGGTGATCTGGGTCCTCAAAATCTTGGTGCCGGTCATAGCACCGAGTGTGGCGAGCGATCAGGTTCTCTTCGGCATAAATACAAACTCTGTCTGGATACTTCTTTAG
>JAYVGZ010000118.1:0-13019 GCA_043771805.1 Pseudomonadota bacterium | reverse complement strand
CTCTTGAGCCACTGCTGCACCCATTGTTGCCAATGTTACTACTGCAACTCCGGCTATGACTGAGAAAACTTTTCCAAAACTCTTTACCATCTTCATCTCCTCTTTGGTTGTTGATACCAATATTTACGAAAAATACTAAAAATCGCGGGCTATTACAAACTTAGTGGTGTTCTTCTTCCCCGTGCTGCGTTGCGAGTAGAATGTATATCATAGTCAGTACAGTAGGCACGAACGCTTGCATGAAGCTAACAAATGTCCCTAATCCATAAAAGACCACTGGGACCAGATAGGGCGTCATTTCAGAGAATATGCCCAAAACCATGTGGTCCGCCGACATATTCCAGTAAAGTCGAAGGTTTAGGGTAAGAATTCGGAGCACAACACCGAATATCTCTAGTGGGAACATAAAAGCCGCGAGCCACCACACTGGGCCAGCAAAGTGCTTGATGTAGCCACCTACCCCGTTCTCTTGTACGCCGTAGCGATTAAAAGAAACAAATATCAGCAAGGCTAGAGGAACCGTTACCCAGACTGTTGTTGTTGCCGCTGGAAAGCCCGGTACCAAGCCCAAAAGATTAGCAAAGAAACAAAAAAGGAAGATAGTTGCGGTTAACGGGAGGTACTTACGGTTCTCTTTACCGAGGATTGAATCCTGAAAAGAGACGAAGGTTTCAGCAAAGAAATCAAAAAATCCCGCCACCGAGATATGCGACTCAGGTACCACCCCTTCTTCGTTGCCGAGGCGCTTGCGTCTGGAGGTGAGAGCCCGGGCCGCTTGAGATCCAACGGTTAAAAGTACAGCTCCGACGGCGATCGCGGTGACGAATTTTTGGGTATCGCCGTCCTGCAAGCCGAGTGAATGAAGATATGTATAGTGGTCTGACATTGCGAGCACCTTTAAGCGCCTCTTTTGTATAGGATTTCGAAGCTCAACGCAAACCCAAGGATGCTACCTGACCGAGCGCGAAATCCGCTCTTGGTAGTATGCCGGCTAGTTTGTTCTTAGTCGCGTTCAATTAAGAGGCTCTTCGGGTTTTTGACGGGATAGAATTTTTGTTCTTCTCGCGCTAGTGCGCCTGAGCGAAAGCTGTGGGCAAAGGAGGAATGGCTAGCGCGATCACCAACATCTGGCACTTTTTTGGTAAGCCCCTTTCTCCTATTAGTGTTGCTCGGCTTGAGAAAGATTTGGTGAACCACCCGCCTCACCAAGGCTTGGCTCTTCCTCAGGTACTGGGACGTTTACGAGCAGGAGCACGAGCACGGAGAATTTTTGGCCGGACATATTTTGGATGCGACTGAAGCGCTTTAGTGCAACAACTGAGCACCCTGTACATTACTTTAAATCACTTGAAATAAAAGTCGCTCCTTGCTAACTTGATATTCTTCGCTGAAAAATCCTCACTAGTACCTTGTAAATTTTCTTGCGCGTACTATAACGCTTCTTCGCCTTTGATGTGGTGTACAAACTAGGTCGTTAGTACTTTAGTCTTCTCTAAGCCTCACATCATCCTGGCGCGTAAGACTCGATAGAACTTTTATCTCTCGTCTTTCAGGTCGTTGGTTCAGGTCGTTGGTTTTCGCGAAAAAGTCTCTTGAGAAAAAGGGGGCTGCTCGAAAAGTAGCGAGGGGTTAAATCCTCTCATATTTTGAGAGAGGCTGTTACGCGCCGAGATCGTTGTGATTCGTCGCGTGATCGTGAAGAGTAAAACTCTCCATGTTTTTTTGCCCCTCGTTTCTTTACTCCCTGTTTAGTGAGGATGAAAACCTTGGATGGAATAAGCGGAGATATGGCTGTAGCTGCCTTTGCCGACGATGAGGCCGAGGGCTCTAGAGTTGCGTTATCGATTGCCATGATTCCATCGGGTGACGAATCCCCCTCTTCAGAAAGGG
This sequence comes from Pseudomonadota bacterium, assembly GCA_043771805.1. GTDB lineage: Bacteria > Bdellovibrionota_C > UBA2361 > UBA2361 > OMII01 > JAYVGZ01. The sequence goes on along the minus strand of JAYVGZ010000118.1, from coordinate 11,129 downwards.
CCCACAATCCGGTATCTGCAGCTGTTGAGCAGGCTTGGCACCTTTCTCTCGGCGACCTGAGCCGGGAGGTTAATCACCACATTGCTTCGGCCTACCTCGAGCCTCTCGTTCTAGATAAACGTGACTCTTCCACCGAAAAAATAGTTGTCCGTGGTCCCTCTAAATTAATTTGTAACTACGTGCATTCGAGTTTTGGCGTTCGCCTCCAAGAACTTCTTAGACATCACCTGCGTTCCGCTTCTCTCTCAGTTGTTTTTCTCCCGCGTGAAGCAGGGACCGAACAGGGCAGTGACGGTAGTGGGCCAATCCGCCGCCCTGCAACTCAGTTCATCGTAAAGCGAGTGCGCCAAGTTAGCGCGCCCGTCTTGACAACGCCTACTGCTCAAGCGGCTAACTCAACGCCAACCAGCGATGGCGGCTCGCCAGAGAACTCCAATATCAACTCACGCTACACCTTCTCTGACTTTGTTGTCGGAAACAGCAATCAATTTTGCCACGCTGCCGCTATGCGCGTGGCCGAAAAGCCCGGCCAAAGCTACAACCCTCTCTTTATTTATGGCGGCGTAGGGTTAGGTAAAACACATCTGCTTCACGCAATTGGGAATGCCGTCTTACAGAGATCTCCTAGCTCTCGGGTTTTTTATATGTCCTCAGAGACATTCACCAATGAGCTTATTCTTGCACTTCGAAACGCCAAGATGGATGAGTTCAAGCGTCGCCTTCGGGCAATAGAAGTGCTTCTGATTGATGACATTCAGTTTATCAGCGGAAAGGAACGCACTCAGGAAGAGTTCTTCCACACCTTTAACGCTCTCTATAGCGCCAAACGGCAAATAGTAATTACATCGGACAAGATTCCTACAGACATTCCAGGTATAGAGGAGCGCCTCCAGACTCGCTTCTCCTGGGGTCTTACTGCTGACCTGCAGGCTCCTGACTTTGAGACCCGGGTCGCTATTTTAAAGCAGAAGGCCCTTCTCGATGACTTTCACCTTCCCGAAGACGTGGCCCACCTCATAGCAGAGCGGATATCATCGAATGTTCGTGAATTAGAAGGGGCGCTAACGCGACTCCACGCCGTAAGCTCGATTCAAAATATCTCTATTTCACTTGAGATGGCCCGCACGGCACTAAAGCCCCTGTTGCAACCAAAGGTTGTAAACGTCACGGTCGATGACATCAAAAAAGCCGTAGCGAACCATTTTTCGATTAAGGTGAGCGAGATAATCTCTAAGCGACGAACAAAGAATCTCTCGTTTCCAAGGCATATCGCTATGTATCTCTGCCGAAAACACACCACGGCCTCCTATCCTGAGATAGGGGAGCACTTCGGCGGGAGAGACCACTCTAGCGTTATTCACGCTGCCTCTGTGGTATCGAGCAAGATATCAGCAGATGTGCAGATCAAGGGGCTGGTCAATGAAATCGAGAAGCTTTTATTTGGTTAGTAGTAGCAAAAACAATTGGTTAGTTATCTTATCAACAGGTTTTACCCGGCTGTGGATTACGCTTTTATGAAATTGGCCGCTTCTGTTCACATAGAGTCGGCAAAGATATCGCGAGCGTCTGAATATACCTGTGGATAACTCGGTGCTTGGTTGGGGATAACTTTGAGAATGTGGGGATTTTTTTAGGGCCTGTTGATAACTTTCTGTTTTACCAACTGGTAGACCACAGGTTATACACACTATAAAGACTGTGATTATAAATAGATAAGTGACTTATTCACAGAAAATAGCGGCCTTATTACTATTCACTACCTACTTTTAAATAAATTAGTAATTAGGAGGGAACAAAGATGGACATAACAATCTCGAAGGGAGAGCTCTCAAAACTCCTCCACATCACCCAAGCCATCGCAGAGAAAAAATCGACGATGCCCATTTTGGGAAATCTTCACCTTCTAGCAGACGAGAAGAATTTTAAGATTACCGGAAGTGATCTCGAGATAACGGCGATAGCCACCGGCCCTGCGGTAGTTAGGAAAACAGGCGCCGTAACTGTTAACAGCAAGGTGCTTGGCGAACTAGTTAGAGAGTTGCCGGATGACGAGATTACAATTCGTACCACTGACCGCGAGCGCGTCGAGATTGTAGCGGCTGGTTCAAAGCTTAAGATAATTGGGCAGAGCGCAGAAGAGTACCCAGTACCTCCGGGCCTATCTCTTCCAACAAAGTGCAAGCTATCAGCGCAAACTCTCAGTGAGATGATAAACAGCACCCTGTATGCAGTCTCTCATGATGAGGGGCGGTACAACATGAACGGAGTTTGTTTAGAGTTAACAAGCGATAAGAAGCCTGCCCTGCGCATGGTAGCCACGGACGGCCATCGGCTCGCTATGATTACCCGACCGGTCGAAGGCGTAGAGTTTTCTGGACTTATAGCAAAAGGCGCAGGGAAATCCGGAGAGATTCCAGATAATGTCATCGTGCCTCGTAAGGGTCTGTCGGAAGTTCGAAAAGCTCTTGAAACAGCGGGTGATGCTCTGGTGGGCGTCGATGTCAACGAAGGCTTCTTAGTCGTTGAAGGACCAGCATGGAAACTCGTGGTGCGCCTTCTTGATAGCGAATTCCCGAACTATGAACAGGTATTACCGAAAGCACCGGGGTGCAAGATATCGGTTCTGAGTTCAGACCTTGCGCAAGCCTTGAAACGCGTATCGTTAGTGGTGAGCGACAAAAACAAGGGAGTTCGGCTCGATATTTTCGAGAACCTCGTACGTATAACGAGCTCGTCTCCAGAGCTCGGTGAAGCGCTGGAAGAGCTACCGGTGCATTACAAAGGGAAAGATTTTTCAGTTGGATTCAATGCCCGGTATGTTTTGGATGTTTTGAATTCTATCGGAGAGAGCCAACCTTTTGTTATGGAACTTGGCGGTGAAACCGGACCAGGGAAATTTTTTGCAGAGTCTGATGAGTCCTACATTTCGATAGTTATGCCGCTACGCCTAGATTGATGCGCAGATACTTACTACCTGGGCGCCTGAATAGGCTACAAATTAGTGTATTCTGAGACAGGCGCCCAGGTAGTAAGTGGCGCGCGGATGCGCGCAAAAGCAGCAATAATACTAAGGAGGCGGGCAATAATGTTTGGGGTAGTTGTAGCCTATTCATCCGCCTCCTTAGTAAAGGACGAAGGCAAGTTTGTTTATCTCTCGACTCCGTCTCTTTCAGTTTCGTAATCTTCTGGACCAGTCAGTGGAGTTTAGTTCCGGCCCGGTCTTTATTACCGGTGATAACGGGAACGGAAAGACCAACCTGGTCGAGGCTATATATTTACTCTCTGGATCACGTTCATTTCGTACCAATTCTGCCGGAGAGTTTTCGAAGTGGGGCACAGATACCTGCTCCGTTTTTGGAACCGTGACGGCGCAAACCGGAGAGTTCGAGATGGGATTACTTTTCCATCCAGGACGACGAGAGGGGCTGTTGAATGGAAATCCTCTACCGTCGTTCGGCGATTTCCTGGGGAAGATGTCGGTTGTGGCGTTCTCCCCTAATGACCTCTCATTAGTGAAGGGTTCACCGCAAGGCCGGCGTAAGTTCCTTGACCGCCACATGGTCGACGAGCAGCCGGGTCTCTTAAAAGTTTTGTTGTCATATCAGCGGGCCCTAGCCAACAAGTCGGCCGTACTTAAGGACCACGGCGTGTCTTTTCAAAAGGTTGCCCCGTGGAACTCATTGTTGGCTGAATACGGAGAGATAATAGCCAACGAAAGGGGTGTCTTCTTGAGGAAACTCGAAGACCGCGCAGGCAAGTACCATCGGTCGTTTGCAGCAACAGATGGTGATTTAACGGTATCGCTAGAGTCAGATTTTGTGAAGGGAGGCCCCCTTGCAAGAGAAGAGATAGAAGCTCACCTCGAAGGACTTTGTGCCAGAGAAATGGCTCAGCGAATGAGCGTATCGGGTGTGCACAGGGATGACGTGCGGATATCTCTCGGTGGTGTGGACGCGCGGTCGTTCGCGTCTCAAGGGCAAACAAGAAGCACAGTCCTCTCCCTAAAGCTTGGAGTTATAGACTTAGTAGAGGAATCACTCGGAGAGCCTCCGATTGTTTTGTTAGATGATGTTGATTCAGAACTCGACGCAGCTCGTGGGGAGCGATTGTTCGGGGTGCTTCTTGAGAAAGAGCGTCAGTTATTGGTAACAGGAACTGGTAAGCCCCCCTATCAACTTGGTAGTCAGAGGGGTTTACAAACATTACGAGTCGTGCAGGGAAGCGTAGAATTGGCCTGACGGTAGAAAGCCAAAAAACAGCTCCTCGAAATGACGGTTTACTCTTTACCAACGCACTCTAACTCTCTTATTATATTCGAGTTCTGCAGAGTGGAGGAGTATGACAATAGCGCCCGAATCCCAGACGTCAGGCTTAGTATACGACAGTGGTCAGATTAAGGTTCTCGAAGGGCTTGAAGCCGTTCGTAAGAGACCGGCCATGTACATTGGCGATACCTTTGTTCGCGGTTATCACCACCTGGTCTGGGAAGTACTCGACAACGCGGTCGACGAAGCACTCGCTGGTTACTGCGATAATATCATTCTTACAATCCACACTGATGGCTCTGTTTCTGTTGAAGACAATGGCCGCGGCATCCCGACAAGGATACATCCGACAGAAGGGGTGAGTGGAGTGCAGGTCGTAATGACGAAGCTTCACGCGGGAGGAAAGTTCGAGAAGGAAGCTTACAAAGTTTCTGGTGGTCTGCACGGCGTGGGCGTCTCCGTGGTGAACGCGCTCTCAGATTTATTGAAGGTCGAAGTTAAACAGAACGGGAAAATTCATGCGATGGAGTTTCGGCGCGGAGACCCTGTCGCTGAGCTGAAAGTGATCGGTGATTCTGACGGACGCGGCACGAAGGTTCGATTTTATCCGGACCACTCTATCTTCGTTGATCAGAAGAGTTTTAACGCTGATACGATAGCGCACCGTGTCCGTGAGCTTGCGTTTCTTAACGCAGGCCTCCGATTCACCATCATCGATGAGAAAGCAGCGAAGGAGCAGGAGTACTTCTTTGAGGGCGGTATTCGCAGCTTCGTTAAGTTCATCAACAAAGCAAAGAGCCCGATCTATCCAGAGCCAATATATGTATCGGGTGAGAGAGACGGGCTCTCAGTTGAAATAGCCATGCAGTATAACGAAGAGTATACTGAAAACATCTTCACATACGCCAACAACATCAACACACCAGAGGGAGGTACTCACCTCATTGGGTTTAAGGCGGCTCTTACTCGAACTCTCAATAATTACGCCAACAAGAATGAATTACTGAAAGGCTTTACTGAAGGGATTCAGGGCGATGATTCCCGAGAGGGATTGGTCGGCGTTATTAGCGTTAAAATCCCTGAACCGCAGTTTGAAGGGCAGACAAAGTCCAAGCTGGGTAACAGTGAGGTGAAGGGCTTCGTTGAACAGATAGTAGGAGAGCAGCTAGGGAAATTCTTCGAAGAGAACCCAGGGATAGCGAAGCAGATCGTGAATAAGTCGCTTGAGGCTGCACGTGCAAGAGAGGCAGCGCGCAAGGCGCGGGATTTAGTGCGCCGAAAGGGCGCGCTTGACGGCGCCTCTCTTCCGGGCAAGTTAGCCGACTGCCAAAATGAAAATCCTGAAGAAGCTGAGATATTCCTCGTAGAGGGTGAGTCAGCGGGTGGTTCTGCTAAGCAGGGTCGCGATAAGAAGAGCCAAGCTATCTTGCCGCTAAAAGGAAAAATTTTGAACGTCGAGAAGGCGCGCTTCGATAAGATGCTTTCCTTTGAAGAGATACGGATCCTTATCACAGCCCTTGGTACAGGTATTGGCCCAGGTGACTTCGACGTAGGAAAATTACGGTATCACAAGATAGTTATTATGACCGATGCCGATGTTGACGGTAGTCACATCCGCACTCTTCTTCTCACGTTCTTCTACAGACAGATGAACGAAGTCATTTCTAAAGGGTATCTCTACATCGCCCAGCCACCCCTCTACAAACTTAAGAAGGGTAAGATGGAGCGCTACGTCAAAGATGAGAAGGAGTTCACGACCATCATCATCGGTGCCGGTATAGATGGTTTGCTGATCGAATCAAGCGAAGGAAAGAAGACGAGGGGCGAGGATGTAAAAGATCTCGTTATAAGGGTCAGTGAAACGCTGCCGCTCCTGGAAGAGTTCCAGATGGAGCGCCTTGATAAGCGCGTTATTGTTTGTCTCGCGGAATCTGGCCTTATTTTTGATTCTGTAAGCTGGAAGAGGGAGGACGTCGAGAAGAACGTGCCGAAGCTTGAGCAAGTCTTGAAGGCAAGAATTCCGTTCGACTTAACGGTAAGCGTCGTTGACGATCATGAGAGCGAAGTAGCAATTAAGTTCAACACTCGCCTTAGGGGCGTTCGATATGAGACCTTGGTCAGTCGGCGCTTGTGGATATCAGAGAAGATGAAGCAAGTAAGAGACATATTTTCAGAAGCCCGGGTCGCGTTTGGAGCAGGGCCATACCGCGTTATGGACGGCGCCGATTCACGAGATATTTCAACAGCCGAAAATCTCGAGGCTCTTGCGGTGGTGGTGGACGAGCGCGGACGTAAAGGCCTCTCTATCACCCGGTACAAGGGACTAGGAGAGATGAACCCAGAGCAGTTGTGGGAAACAACGATGCACCCAGAGCACCGTCGGCTGCTTCAGGTAACAATTGATGACGCCATCGATGCTGATCAGATCTTTACGGTCTTGATGGGTGACGAGGTAGAGCCGCGGCGTAAGTTCATTGAAGAGAATGCGCTGAAGATTAGGAACCTAGACATATAATCCTAAAAGTCGGTAGTTTTCCACTCGCTCAGGCAGAGTTGACCGCCGCGGTGTTCTTCGGTAGCCTGAGCGACCAATTTCAATAGTTGCGGACATTTAAGCAGGAGTTTGTACCATGCCATCACCAACCAAGAAGACCGAGTCTCGTAGGGATGCTCGTAACGAGAAGAAGTTGAAGAATCGACAGACCAGGCTGCGTCGCCTCCAAGCAAAGGCTGTCAGCGCTTCAAAGACAGTCAGTGCCTCAGAGACAGCAGCGAAATAGTACCACATAGTCTGAGGAAGAGGGGCAGCGTTTAAAAGACCGTCTTCCCGGAGAGCATAAAGGCTTTCAGAGTTTTGACCTGGTCCATGCTGTCGAGAGAGAGTCAGCGTACTCGTTCCACAGCCAGCCGTTATGGGCTTTGATCCATTTCAGTTTTACTTTTGGATGACTTTTGCTGAGGGAGTAGAGCTCCTTTACGAGTTCAAGGTTTGCTATCGGCCCGGAGCTTCGCTTCCAACCTCGTTTCTCCCAACCAGCCGCCCATTCATTGACTGTTTTCACGCATAGTTCGCTATCTGAAAAAATCTCGACGGTTGCGTCGTCTGGAAGTGCAGAGAAGGCGTTTATGAGGGCCATGAGTTCCATTCTGTTATTCGTGGTCTCAGGTGAGTGACCATGCTTCTGCGAGATAACCCGTCCTTCCTCGACATACACATAACCCCATCCCCCAGGACCTGGATTAGGTTGTGCGCCGCCATCGGTGAACACTCCGCATTGTGGGCCAGCGGAGTAAGACTGAAGAACTTCTTCGAGGGTCATCATTTACTTATGAACCGCTTGCTGACTTTTCCCTGAGCTTATTCATAAGCCCAGCGAATTTATCCTTCCTGATTATTCCGGAGAACTCATTTCTATAGTTAGCAACAAGCCCAATATTTTCGATCACAACATCATACACCTGCCATCGCCCCTGCTCGAACAACAATTTGTAGTCGATTGGAAAGGTATCCCCCTTACTTACGACGGATGTTTTGACAACGGCTTTAGGCATGTCGATATTTTCACTTTGCACGGTGACCATTCCACGCTTTACGGTTTCTATCTTAGAGAGATAGGTGCGAGCCAAAAGAGTTGAAAATATATCAACAAAATCTTGCTGCTCAGCTGGTGTAATGTCGTTCCAATTAGTACCAAGCGCCCGCCGGGACATTTCAGCAAAATTAAAGCGTGGGTTGATAAGCTCTCGCAATTTCGTTCGTCGAGCGGTCTTTTCACTATCAGAAGGATTGGCCTCAACAATTGATATAATCGCGTTAATGGTATTCTCCATGTCGACGCGAGGAGAAGACGTGCTCTCTGCTTTAAGAGTCAAGGGGAGTAGAGCGATACTTACCACAATAGATGTCAAAAAATTTCTGATCATATGTAATTCCTTTCTGTAGTCAGATGCTGGGTGGCTACTTGCTTTCAGGCGTAGCAGAGGCGCCAGATTTAGGAGCCTCATCTTTATCCCCGCTAAGGCTGTGAATAACCTTTCCAATCACGTCCTCGATATCAACGACAGACTCTGTTTCGGTCATTATGCCCCCCGGTTCGATCATCTTCGTTGAGGAGCCACGGGATATCTTCACATACCGGTCTCCAATAATACCTTTTGTGCGAATTGACGCTATATCGTCGTCACTAATTCTGACCGAGTTGCGAATCTTGAGGGTGACAATAGCCATAGGGTCACGGAGTACAATGCTGGTGACTTCGCCGATTGGAACCCCGGCGATTTCGACAGAGGCACCGTACTTGAGCCCTGAGATGTTATCGAACTCGGCGTTAATGGAGTATTTGTCACTCGAGGAAAGTTCAAGACCAGCAAGACCTACGGCAAGGTAACCCGAGGCGGCAACACCGGCCATCGTGAAGAGGCCTACCAAAAATTCGGCGTTAAAGGATCGTTTCGGCACCATAAGTTGCGCCCCTGCTGAAGCATTATTGGATTTTGATTGGTCCATCGGTTCTCCCATTGAGGAACTGCTGTACCGCTGCGTTCGATGACGCGCTTAGTTCAGCAGGCGTTCCCTCAGATATAATTTTTCCATTAAGAATCATTGCAACTCGATCGGAGACCTGAAAAACCTCAGGTAGCTCGTGGCTTATAACGAGACCCGTGAATCCTATCTCTTTCTTGCATGCGTTGATTAGGTCGTACACTTCTTGCCCGTCAAGAGGATCGAGACCTGTATTCGGTTCGTCGATGAGAAGAACATAAGGCTCAGTGATCAGGGCTCGTGCCATACCAACGCGTTTACGGATACCTATGGATACCTGCTCTGGGAAGTTTTTTAGGTAATCAGTGAGGCTCAGTGAATGAGCGATAGCCAGCACTTTTTCATGAGTTTGCTTTATGCTCATCCGGCACCGCTCGCGGGCAGGAAAAGCGATGTTGTCGTAAATCGTGTGCGAGTCGAAGAGGGCTGCTGATTGGAAGAGTACTCCTAAACTTTTTCGAACTCTGTTCTTGGCACTCTCGCTTCGCGCCTTCGTTATGCTCTCGCCAGCGATGAAGATCTCGCCGCAATCGGGCTCGAGGATGCCCATGATCAGCTTTAACAAAACCGATTTACCAACACCACTCGGCCCAACAACGGCCGTGGTTTTACCTGGCTCAATCTCTAACGTGATGCCATCAAGGACCATCTGTGAGCCGAAGCTCTTTGATACGTTTCGCACGGATATCACGGTTAATCCATAAATGTGCGAGTGAGAATAGTAGTAAGGAAGTAATCCACTACAAGAACCGCAACAGAGGCGGTAACGACTGATTGCGTAGTTGCCTTGTTTACCCCTTGGGCGCCGAAACCGCAGGTGTATCCTTTATAGCAGCTGACCCACCCAAAGATGAGCCCGAAAACGGCAGACTTTATGGCACCTGACGAAACATCCACTAGTTCGACTGAGGACATTATTTGAGACATGAAGGTACCGGGGCTCAGGCCGAGCAACCCAACCCCAACGATGTAGCCCCCGAAAATACCGAGTACGTTAAATATGCTCACAAGAAGTGGCATTGTGATAAGCCCCGCGACGAGCCTGGGGGCCATAAGGTATTTAATTGGGTCTACGGCCATGGAGCGGAGCGCATCGACCTGTTCGGTGATACGCATGATTCCTAGCTCGGCGGTAATGGCGGAGCCGGCGCGGCCGATCACCATAAGAGCCGTTAAGACAGGGCCAAGCTCGCGAAGCAGGGAGAGCGCTACAGCTGGGCCTGTGTATGCAGTCGCGCCAAACTTAGAGAGCGTATAAACGCCCTGGACCGCGAGAACTGCGCCCGTAAACAGACCAATTAAAGCTATTACAAGGGTCGAATTTACACCGATCTGAACTATTTGGTTGAAGATGAGAGATATGCGCAGCGGGGGCCTGAATATGGATATGATGGTGCGCCAAAGGAATATCCAGGCTCGTCCCCAATTTTCTGTTGCACTAATGATAGTGCTGCCAAGGCTTTCAGTGGTTGCGATAAAGCTCATGAGTTCATTTCAAATAACAATACGACTTTGGCCCTACAGACAACCTACTCCGCAGTGAACTCAACCCGCCTCGGGTGGAACTGCTGAACGCTTCATCCCCAGTCCTATCACATAGAACTCATTAGAGGTATTTCTCGAAGATTTGAGCTCTGTTCTAATTACTTTATTAAACAATGGCCGAGCGGATTTGACAAACCCTTCGACGTCAGCACCTTTGAAAACCTTGACGACGAAGCTTCCTTTTTCCTTCAGCATTTTTGTTGCGACGTATAGTGCGAGCTCGGCGCAGCCGACTGTACCCGCTTGATCAACCTCTCTAATCCCAGTCAGTTTCGGTGACATATCTGAAATTACAGCGTCGAATTGAGGGTCAGAGCTGCCTAGCAGGCTTTCAAGGTCGCGGGCGTCGCCCGTTATAGAACGAAATCTCTCATCGTCTATTGGCTCACACGGAACGAGGTCAATCGCGACTACCGACCCCGATGAGCCAACGAATTTGAGAGCGACCTGCGACCACCCCCCCGGCCAAGCACCCACGTCTATTACGTTGCCGCCCTGTTGAATAATCCCGTAAGCCTCTTGAATTTCGATGAGTTTGTAAGCGGCTCGCGAGCGGTATCCCTCGTCCTTTGCGCGTTGGTAGAGGTGGTCTTTACGGTTGTACTGGGAGGCCATTCCAAAATCCTAGCAGGAATAGATCTGAATTTCACCGAGCAGGGGGAAGGTCTTGCGGGAAATAAAAAGTAGCTTCGTGACTCTTTGATATAGAAATAGACTTGAATGGCAATGTCTTCTAGTATAGAAGAACAATAGAAGTACAGCAAAGGTGAGTAAGG
>JAYVGZ010000117.1:0-3334 GCA_043771805.1 Pseudomonadota bacterium | reverse complement strand
GCGCTCGAGCGAAGAAATCATGCGTACTGTTTCAACATCGAGAGGAAGGCCCTTCGAAGGTTCAGCCATGACTTGCGTGTAGAGCCTACTCTGCTGCTCAGAGTTGAGGCCGCCACTGATTCGCCTCCAGAATATCGCCCACGCAGTCCGCGATGCCTGATGCTTTGGAAACGCTACCCCCTGCTCAAATAACTTCCACGCCTCATTCATTCGAACGACATCAAGCGATGTCCCAAAACCCGGCCGAAGAATAAATCCCGCAAGAGCGAGCCACGAAAGCTCATGTTCCAGAGAACGAGACCGTCTTGAAATCCCCCGGAAAAGCGGCGCCCAAAGAGATCGCATGAAGGAAAGTGACCACTCTTTTCTATCAAGCCCAACAATTTTCTCTATCTCTTTCAGTAAGGCTTTTGGAGATCCCATGCTAGATTCGTCACGCCGCTTACCGAAATGGGTATCGATTCCTTCTATGCATCTTTGCACCACCGCCGGCGATATCTTTGAATCTTCACCATGATCTTTCTCAGCTATTCTCTCGCTCTCCGGCTCCCGAACGCCGAATTCGAACCGCCAGGTAGGCATCAATTCGGCTTGATGCCCTGCATTGAGGGGAACACACTCTATTTCACACAGCCCGGTCTCTGACAGTCTCACTCGGAGTTCAATCGGCACGCGTTGCTCTGTATCACCAACCCGCAGCTCCCCGGCGTCTAGCTTCGTTGCAATTGGGGCAAGTGACGAGAAGTCGATATCGTTGAGCGGAAACACCTCCCCAATTTTGTCTGCACTGCGCTCCAGGGCACTCCACACCTGGAACCTAACCGGACGGTTCACAACCGCGGCCAACCCGGTCGCTCCTACGGGAGTACTCTCCGTGCTCGAAAACCCCTTTTCGATAATACAGAGTAACGTAGCAACATCGCTTTTCCGTTTTCTAAAGAGCTCCAGATAGAGGGAGCGCGGATATCCTCCGAGTATAATTCGACGTTGATTGTGGGCAAGAATATACCCATACCACGCTGCGCCCCTCGCTACCGCTACATCCATCTCCTCGTTCTGAAGCTCACTAAGAGGCCTCGCCGGCTGCCACGAAGAGATGCATGTGAGGACTCTCTCTCGAACCTTCGAATTCGATAAGCTCCCACCGTTAAAAAGCACGGCATCGACGCCGCGTCCGGCAAGAAATGCGCTGATCTGCGCGGTGACCCGAGGGTCGCGCGCATACGGAAGCCCTCGCTCGCGCAATCCACTCTTTGTACCTTGAAGTGATTCGTTAACGGGACACAGCGGGAAAAAGCCGTCAAGAATCCGCTCTCGCAAGCGCTTCTTCTCCAGGGTTAAAGTAGTGGAATTGCCAAACAGCGCACTCCCAGTGCCGGGGAGCGCTACTGAGAGGGGCCCGTCCTCTTCACCGTTTTCCGATAATGCCTCCTCCTTAAGCCCGCGAGCGAGTCGGCGAAGAATTACTTGCTGCATAAACGAGGGTGGTTGCCCCGTTTTTTCAATCAACTGAAGTCGTAACTGCTCTGCGATAGAGGCGTCTATATTGTCGCCACCTAATAGAATGTGCTCGCTGACTGCTTGCCGAGTGATCGTTGGCAATTCAGCTCCTGGCGGTATATCAACATTGAACAGACTTAAATCGGTCGTTCCGCCACCGACATCACACACTAAGACAGATATTGATTGTCCTGAGGAAATAGCGCGTTTACTCTCTCCCTGTGATTCGATCCACCGATAAAAAACAGCCTGTGGCTCCTCGATTAACTTGACCTTGCTAAGTCCGGCCTCTTTCGCTGCCCGCACAGTCAATTCCTGAGCGACCTCGTCGAATGACGCTGGTACGGTGATGACGACGTTCTGATGCTCGAGCGCAAACGACGCGTCATATGACGCCATCGACGAGTTCCAAGCACTCTTCACTGTCTCTAAGATACTTCGTGCTGCGTCGAGCGGTGACAGAAGCTCTGTCGCACCTTGCGTTTCGAACCCCCAAGGGAGAATACGAGCCTCACGGTTCACTCCTCCGTAACACAGCCAAGACTTAGATGAAGAAACAACTCTATCTGGAGTATACGCTTGCTGCTCCAGAGCATAGGCACCAACAACTCTCGGTTCTCCTGCGGCACTTAGAAACACGCTCGATGGCAGCGTTCGGCGCCGTTGCACACCATCGGCACTTACCGATTGGGCGATTTCGAACACTACGCTCACCTCAGCTCGAGAGTCAGCTGTGAGTAGATCGACGAAAGAAACAGCGGTGTTGGTCGTTCCAAGATCGATTCCTACACAGTACCGACTCGCCGTAGTCATCTGGCTACTGCATCTCACCGCGTACATCAAATTCGAACTTCCAGTTCCCTGATCCGTCCTTCTGCACCATCGAAATTTCTAGGGTTCCAACTTCAGTAACCCGCGAGCGAAGCTGCACCGTTACAAATGGTTGATCGCTTAGAACCCTTCCGCAAATGGGGGTACCTTCAACCAGCAGCGTCTCCGCATCAGAAAGCTCCGTTCCAGGGACATCCGCCCCTCGTTCTGAGGAGGTAAATACTCGAAACTCAACCTCCTCTCCCGTTGCAAGAACAAATTCTCTCCCCTCTAGAACGCACTCTGCTCCCTCTTCCAAACCTTGCGGAGCGAGGCAGAGTCCTTTCACTCTGAACGGAATGCCAGGCACCGCTAATTCGGTTGGCTCAACGCCAATATAGTAGGAGCGGCTCAGTCCAGCACGAATGCGCAATCCAAAACCCTGCGTAACTACACCACCGTAGTACGCCGCTCCGCGGGCAACGGCGCCACCCAAATCAGTATTCTGAAGAACCGTTACCGCGATCCTTGAATCTTGCTGCTCCGCACTCCACTGCTCAAGCTGCTCAACGATACGGCGTTGGAATATCGAACTCCCGAAAACGCCCCCATTGAAGAGAATCTTACTCGGTACTATCCGACCATCTCGAAGAAGATGAGAGAGCGTCTCGTTTTGAGCGACTGTTCTCGCGCTTCCTGATAGAAATTTGGCCAGATGTCTTGTGATTGCAGCATCGCTCGAATAAGGCAATCCGAGCTCTCGTAATCCTCCCTGTTTACGTTCGCGCGGGCCGTCGTCTAATGACACTAACGGAAAAAATCCATCTAAGATGATCCGCTCGACATCGGCCCGAGAAACATTGATCGACATGGCTGAGGCAAAGAGGCTGCTACCCCTAGTCGGTAACGATAGCTGGTAGTCACTTCGCGTTTCATCTGAGAGAAGTGTCTCTTTTGCTACTTTTGCCCCCTGAACAAGCGAGAGAAATTGCCACTGGTCGATCTCTTTCCCCTCATCATGAAG
>JAYVGZ010000116.1:0-22924 GCA_043771805.1 Pseudomonadota bacterium | reverse complement strand
GCACCGTCGCCGCCGCAACATCCGGCTGCCCCTGCGCAACACCCTCAGAGAAACAAAGCGGCGCCAACAACGCCACCACCGCAAACCGCAACCGATTTTTCATATCGCATCCCCAGCGACTAACATTGAAAAGAACAACTCGAAACGAATCCCGTCTACCGTCGCGCTACGCCCCATAACGAGTCAAGACACCAATCCACGCTCGATGAAGAATCCGTTAAAATGTGATGCTTTTGCCCCTGAATCGGCGCGGAAATCAGCGAATTTGATGCGATGAAAACGGAGATATTTACAAACGATGTTTAGATGAAGGCGGCGGATCCATGAGTCTAAATAATCTCAGAGCGCGCCCCCTTCCACCGACGAGTGATTCGACCACCCCAGCAACCCCCTCAAAGCCTCCCAGCAAGATACAACGGCAAAAAGAAAACATTCTCCTTCACCTCAACATTCCTCTGCGACAAAACAAAACACCTCTCCGGCTTCTCCTCACGAATATACTCATCAAGACTCCGCAGCCGCCCACGAGCGCCGCTTTTCACTTCGATCGGTACAGGCGCCCCACACTGCTCTATGACAAAATCCACCTCCGCTTCCGATCCGGCCCGCATGCGATTCCAGTAGTGGAGCTTGTATTGATCAAGAGAAGACCGACTAGCGATCAACTCCTGCGCGACAAATTGCTCGGCCAGGCGCCCATCAGCTATCTCGGTGAGATCGGAGTTGGGATCCACGTTACGCCAGTCAAATCCAAGAATATGGTGTAACAAGCCAATGTCTAGAAACATGAGCTTAAATCGCTTATCGATTGAATGCGCCGCAAGAGGGAGCTTCGGTGTGCTTACAGGAAGTATCTTGTGGGCCACTAGCGACATGGAGATGGCGGCAAGTGCACGCCGCACCTGTGTTGAGCTTAGGTCGTGCACAATCTTGGAGTACCTTACTGGTGCCCCTCCTGCTAGCTGTCCCATCTTCTCAAAAATTGTTTCAAGGAGTGCCCAATCTACCTGGCGGGCGTACTTTCTAAAGTCATCTCTGTATCCACGAAGGAGGAGTGCGTGTTCTGCTGAAACACGTGCGAGGTCATTTGATTCGCTGAAAGAGACAACGGCTTTCGGCATCCCTCCAACTCTAAAAAAAGTTTTAAGCTGCAAGAGAAGCTCAGAGTGAATGAGTTGTGGCAAGGGCATTGGTGTTTGCACGTCGAATTCTTCTATTGCCAGCGCCAAGCCATTTTTACCAATGGCTCTGAGAAATTCGACGAATGTTAGTGGATAAACAAAAGATGAGTGCACGCGACCAACTGGTAATCCCAATCCCTCAAGGGCGAACTCAACGAGCGACCCCGCAGCGACGACCGTTGTCTCTGGTGATTTCTCATAGAAATATCGCAGTGCGGTAATTGCTTTCGGCGCAACTTGGATTTCATCCAAGAAAAGTACGGTGGATGGAGATGTAATTGTCTCGCCGAAATAAGAAGCAAGCTCGCGAGCGATCCGCAACACATCGAGATCGTGATCGAATACCGTGGCAAGGCGCGGAACCTCCTCGAAATTCATTTCAAGGAGCTTAAGATTGGCCTGCTGGCACCACGCCCGGACAGCATGCGATTTCCCCACCTGCCGAGCCCCGCGGAGTAAAAGCGGTTTACGATCTGGGTAGGAGTGCCAGGCTGAAAGCTGATTGTGGATAAAACGGGGGAAAAAGGACATTTCTAACCTTATCAGGTACTTGTATATCTTGTCACCAAAATAGACGGCTTTTTCATGGTGAAATACTATAAAATAGACGGTTAAATTCTGGAGATTTAGATGTATGAGGATGATGAACGTCCGTGAAACGGGCCGATTAGAATTGGAATGCTCCTGGCGGTCCATAGAGCTGCTCATCCGAATTACCGCGCAATTCGGGCGCGTACATTCCGAACGCAAGGACCGGTAGTGCGCTTACGGTTCCTGGCGTTTAAACACACTACAAATAAATTGTGCACACATAATCTGTGTACTATAGTAGGGAGATGGGAAGATTAAAAAACATCACTCTCTCAGCGCCCCAAGACCTGTTAAATAAGGCGCGCAAAAAGGCATTGGAACGAAACTCCACCCTTAATGCGATGTTTCGGGATTGGTTGGAGTCAGTCGCGCGCGAGCCGTCCAATGTAGAAGAGATACGCGACTTACTGGCTACCCTTTCCTACGCAAAGGCCGGGAGGAAGCTTTCTCGGGATGAGATGAATGAGCGATAGCTACTTCTTGGACTCAAACATAATCGTTTACCTCTTTGATTCGTCACAAGCTAGAAAGCAGAAACGAGCCGAAGAGCTTTTCGAGCAGGCGCATGAGTCTAAGAATGGTTTTATTAGTATTCAGGTAGTCCAAGAATTCACTAATGTAGTCACCCGTAAATTTGCAACACCCTTAACTTTTTTGGATCTGCAAAGTTTTATACTAACAGGGCTGCGCCCGCTGTGTAGGGTGCACACAGACGTGAACCTACTTATTCGCGCCCTTAGAATTCGTGATTCCAGTGGCTATTCTTTCTACGATGCACTGATCGTTGCCGCTGCTTTGCAGGCTGGGTGTACTCGGCTGTATTCTGAAGACTTGCAAAATGGGCAGATGATTGAAACTTTGACGGTTGTTAATCCTTTTGAGTGATAGAGCACTGTTTCGGTGTAGTGCTCACGATGAATCGCTTCTACTCCACTACGCGTACCTTCATTTCATCCGAATTCCCGCGCAATTCTGGCGCGTACATCCCCGATACAAGGGCAGGTAGTGCGCTAAATGTTCCCGGCGTTTGAACACGCAATCTATACGTCAAACTTCGTGAGCCTCGGGGCAGCTCTCTCACAAAGAATGCTACCCGCTCATCCCTAAACTCTACGTAGGCATTTAGCTCATTTCCATTGTACCCACTCTGTACATCAACTGCTTCAAAACCTGCTGGTTTCTTATCTTCGAAGATCAGGTACTCGTAGTCATTCTTACTTTCAATTGTAAGCGCAACTTCCACTATGTCACCGCTTGTCACCGAGTCGAGTGAATTAATTGGAGTCCGAGATTTTCGATCGACCTGTTCGTTCAGGGCTTGGCCGAGGCTTCCTGGGACAAGGGCCGTTGCATTCTTGTCAGAGGTGATTTTGAAATACTTTCTCGTTACTTTTACCTCGAGACCTGCACTCTTGATGTCATCTTCGGTAGAGAAGTTTGTTACGTAGGCATTGAAGTAAAGCGCGCCGGTACCCTTCTTTCTCAAAACTAACTCATGCGATCCGCTTCGAACCTCTGCACCGAGTAAGGTGACTGTGTTACCCGCAGTAAAGATGTTCTCTCCAGTTATCTTCGTCTGCTTTAGTACTTTGCCATCGAGAAGAACTTCCACCGTCATATCAGGATGCGTCTCGCCGGTCGCTGCTAGATAGTCTGCGAAGGCGTCAATGACCAAGCCGGTATCTCTCGTGGAATCCCAATAGGTGCCGTGTTTGCGGTTGTTCAAGAGGTACTTTACGAGCCGAGGAGCGGTTGTACTCGCGGGTTCGGTTCGGGCGAGAAGTTTTAGGTAATAGGCGTGCGCCTCATATTCGCTTCCGTACCACATCCACCAATTTTCTTGGTTTTCAAGGCGAAGGTAGGCGGTCTGATTTTCGTCGTCTTCTACAACAAACTGTCGAAGATAATCGATGATGGTTGAGAGCTTCTCATTTTCTCCACTGTCGTGAAGAGCGAGCCCAAGGAGAGTTGAACCATAAACTGACAGCGTGAGGCGGTATTCGAAGAGCAGATTGGTCATTGCCGCATTCTTCATCTGCTGTGCGTCGAGAACTGAACGAACGAGGGCATCGAGATTATCCGGCTTTGTCTTGTAAGGAACAGTTAACGTGGTGATGTTTCTGACAGCTTGAAGCTGTGTTGCCTCATAATTGGTCAGGTACGAAAGTCCGCGCTCAATAACGGTCTCAGGTACTGGTATCTTAGCCACCCTCGCTTTGATGAGCCCTTGAATAATCTGTGCGGTGATGTGAGCTGAGGAGTTCTCGCTTGCGCCTGAGAACCAACCCCATCCGCCATCGGCGAGTTGCATCGCTGCAAGGCGATCAACACCAGCCTTCGACATTTCAAGTACTTTTTTCTCATCGAAAACAGGGTTGATATCGTACTTTTTCCACTGAGCTGCTCTTACAAGAGGGTCGCCAATCTCTTGAGCGTTGAGGTTTATTCGCTTCTCCCGAATTTTTCTCATATCAAGGTTCATGGATTGAAGCAGTCTTAGCGTCGTTACTGTCGGCAGGAACCGATTCATGGTCTGCTCCGTGCAGCCATACGGGAAGTTCACGAGGTAGGGGAGCGCGTCGACCATCGCAAGGGCAAGTGACGGCGAGAAGCGCACTTCAATCTTGCTTTGTTCAATCTTTCGCGCGGTAGGTACCGTGAATTTTACTGAAGCCGTCTCTTTAGAGGCTTTTATGTTTCCGCTGAACGAGTCAGTTTTGGGTGAGCCGTGGATGTAAACGGGGATCTTTGTTTCTACTGCGTCGGATTCTGATTCTGTTAGGGCGGCCATCTGAATAGTCGCGGTGCCCTCTCGGTTTGCACGGGCTCGCCAACTCACTCGCGCTTCACCGCTTGGCGGTATCTCGACCACTTGGTCGGCGGCTTCAAGCAGTGTGAGAGTGTCATCAGAGAGTGAAAGTTTGGTGGTTACCTTCACCGTAGTCGGCAAATAGCTATGAACGACGCCGGAAAGCACCACTTCGTCTCGCTCTACTAAGAAGCGAGGGGCCTGTGGTCTAATCAGCAGCTGTTTCGTGGTTACTATCTCGGTACTGGCGTCCCCCACTCGAACATCAGAAGCGAGCGCCCAACCACGGATCTTCCAGGTGGTGAGGTCTTCTGGAAGAGTAAACGTTACCGAGGCTTTGCCGTCGTTAGCGGTAACGATGGACCCGTTCCAATAAGCGGTGTCGGCGAACGTGCTTCTGACGGTGGGTGAAGAGGGGCCGCTACCCTGGCGGCGGACGGGCGAGGCTGGTTCTGATTCTTGTGGAACCGAGATCTCATTGCCACCTAGAAGAGATACTCCCTTTGCCCGCATCGCTGCCGGAGCTGCGCGCACAACACCCCTGCTCGAAAGGTTCTCTTGAAGGAGCTCGCCGAAAGCCCCGATGTAAGACATTCCTATGGCCCCAAAAGGGACAAGATTGTCCGAATAAGTCGAGGCATTTGATTGGAGGCTTGATGAATGTTGCCTGTGCCACCCCCAGAAGTGTTCCTTCATATCAGGGATGTTTGAGCCATCAGAGATGTACTCAACTGACTTATCGTATACAGAGAGTGTGATTGATGATGAGACGGGAGCGCCCTTTGAATCCGTGACCTTGATTACGGTAGTAACTTTCTGACCAGGTTTGAAAGTTTTGCTCGTGGGAGATATCTCGATGTTCAAGGCCTTCTTCGTCGGCGGAACAGCTATCTCTCTCATCTCGGAGTGCACCCCTCCTGCGCTGACGGAGACGACCTCGACGAAGAAATTTGGCATATCGCCAACGCCGACAGGAATCTCCGCTACATGCGATTTTCCATTTAGCTGTAAGAGGGTGGGGCGACCGTAGATGCCGTTGAGTGGACGTAGAAAGAGGAGCACGTGCGCATTCTTCTGGTCGGAATTGATCTGTAGCCGTGCTGTCTCGCCAGTCAAATATTCTCGTTTCTCAGGGATGAGCTCGAGCGCGTTGAACCGGTAATCACTCGTCGATGAAATACCTTTATCCCCCATAACGGTGAAGGCGTAGGCACCCTCGGCCTTGTGGCCAGAGGAATCAGTCAGTGTCAGAGTAAGACGGTACTGCCCCGGTTTGGAAGCGATCATTTTCTGCTCGATTGCTCCGTCTACCGAGGTTGTGACGGGCCACGATTGAACCGGCGATTCTACGGGGCTTCGATCATCGTCGTAAACGATAGTTCTTAGCTCAAGCACGCCGCTGCCTGAAACTGGGGCGTTGCTAATAGTTCTTGCCGAGAATGAAGCGTTAATGGAGTCTCCAACTCGGTAAAAACCTCTATCGGTCCAGCCGTACACTTTATACGGTGCTCGAGAAACGAGTATCGAGCCAGTGCCAGTTATCAATCGACGAGATGCATCGACAACGTCAGCGGCAATCTCGTAGCGGTGATCGGTGTCCCCATGAAGTGCTTTCGCGAGCGCAGTATCTATCTCTAATCTTATTGTGCCGTCTTCTGCTAGTTCAACATCACGCTCTTGCACGATCTCTGGGGGCCGAGAGGGTCTAAAGAACCTCATTGAGCCGTGCGGTACCGCTACCCCCCACTCGCTCCAGCCGGAGAGCCACTCATAGCTCGGGGCAAACCACCAGTACCCTGCGCCGTACAGCCAGTCCCATTCTCCACGTGGATACCACGACGTTTCGTGAGGGGTGCGAGTCACCTTGATGTGGGCTCGTCCCTTGCTTACAGGGCTTCCGAAGTAGTAGTTCGCCTTGATTACAGCGAAGATCTTTTCACCGAGTGCAACTGGCTCAGTTGGTGCATCAATCGTCACGGAAAATTCAGGTTTCTTGTACTCCTCCAATCTAAATGAAACGGCAGAACCATGCTTCGAAGAGACGATATAATAGGAGCCGAGGGGCGCATCCTTTCCGAGCGTTAGTTTTCCTTCGTAGCTTCCCCATGTATCCAGCTCGACGGTCTTCTCTTCGATACTCTCATCGCGTGGATTCATAATTTGAAAGGTGAGTTTTTTCTCGGGCCTCGCCTCGCTTGCAGCCTGATCATACCGCGCTCGTAAACACCACACCTTGTAATGAATCTCCTGCTCGGGGCGGTACACCGGCCGATCAGTCACCCCGTACAGCTTCTGTTTGTCGTATGGGGGATCTCTTGCCTCTTGGTACCAAACGCCTGAGAAACCGAGATAGGCGAACCGACTGTCAGCAGCTCTAGCCGTGGCTAGCCACTGTACGTTCGGGTCGAGTGCTTCTGCCGTCGTGAGGTAGATTCCGCTCTTGTCGGTGGTGCCAGTGACTTGATGAGTGGTGACGATTGATCGTGGCGGCTCGCTGGGCGAACCTTCCTTAAACTTCTGCTGATAACCAAAGAAGGTTAAAGTCGCCCCAGGAATTGGTGCCCCTGACGTAGCGTCGGAAACAAAGTACAGCGCTCCAGATGCAACAGGCTTTCTTACGATGATGGTATCGTGTAACCAAAGCACAATCCGGCTTTCATTCCCCCCCGCAACTTTCGCCGTGATGAGGTAGGCACCCCCCTTTGAGAGAGGACTATGGATAGTAGTCCTTGCATCAAAATGATTCGGCTGCGGTGTGAGAGAGGTCGTCCAACTCTCCACGCGTTGGCCTCGGTATTCGCTCTCTCGCGCCTGAATGAAGCGTTGGCCGATATCACTGACGTTGATAGTGCCCCAGTCTAGCTGCTTTGGGCGACTTTGGAGGTACTCGGTCACATCTTTCAAAAGCTTGTCGACCGCAATTTCATATGCATCAAATTGCACGCTCGTGGCATTTCTAAAACGAAACTCGAACGAGGCTCGTTTTTCAGACGGCTGACCTTTCGTCTGCTCAAACTCCCCCCACGCCCCGACGATCTGATCCAATTTCTGCTGCCGAGCATTCAGTACACCGGGGCCTGCCAGCTGAATTGCACGTTGCCACTCAGCCGCGGCAGCAGGATATTGACGCCGACTTTCGTAGATGAGGGCGAGCTGCTCTATGCTCTCCACCTGGAGTGGTCCGGAGCGCCCTGCAAGACCTTGGTAGATCCGAATGAAATTGAACTCATCCTCAAGCTTAAACCGGTGAATGCCACTTGCGAGTCGGGCGATCGTTTCAGTATCGGTTAGGGTGTGGAGGGCATACGGCCCGGACGCCACTGGCTCTCCGCTCTTAGTGATGGTTGGCGCAGGAAGGTCACCTCCGGCAAGGGTGCCTGCGGCAAGGGTGTTGGTGCCGAATTGCGATTCTAGAAAATGCGCCAGGCGGCGTTGCACATGATCGCTCTGTGCCGGGTCGATACGAGCTACCTGGTTTAAGCACCAACGCCACCGCTGGCCATCGTTCTCGGACTCTTCGAAGCTCTTTGGTACGTGGTAGTAAACTGGAGAGCCATCATTTGCCACGGGAGCGCCAACCGAACTTTGTCGCGAGTATCCGTACGGGTCGGTGTCGTCGTAGTCAGGAAGGTTATCAAGTGCTGTTTTTGCCTGAAGCTTCCAAGGCTCGTCGTCAACGAGCGTGTCAGCGAGCCCCTGATAGATTTCGCTCAACTCGCTACCCGAGGCAGATGCTACAGCCAGCACGGTGGCCTCCTTAAAGAGTTGGAGTGCGCGAACTCTATCTCGCGCAGCGCTGCTGACTATGCGCGCACCTTCACCACGGGCCCAACCTCGAGAAAACTTCCCTGAAACGATGAAACCTTGGTGGGTGGCGGTTCGATACTGGGTGGCGGCTGCGCGCAGAAGTCGCCAGTTGGCGGGATTATTCTCGATACTCACTTCGATAAATTTGTCGATCTCCTCGGTCAGTTGAAGGTTCGTGAGACATGCAACACCGCGCTGTAGCGCCGTGGAGATAGTCTCGGATACTGGATCTGTTCTGCCAAGGATCTCTCTATACAGCTTCAATGCATCGGAGTAGTTGCCTTGGTCCTGGAGCTTCACTGCTTCGGCCAGGCGGGTGGTAGAAGGTTCCTGTGCTGTTACTTTAACTGAGGTCAGGAGAGCTAGAACAGCCAGAAGGAATAAAGTTCCGATCCGAGCGAGAGGCAGGGTTTGCCTGAATTTTCCGGGTGATACAGTCATGGTCGACTCCTTAGTTGGAAGGGTAGACCAATATCGCCGAATAAAGTTCGATCAGCCAGAGGTGAATGGCTTACTGGTCTTTCGAAGGGAGTGTAGCCCACAATTTTAGCAATGCTTTACCTGCCCTCTCTCTTTCTGCAGGATCGAAACTCTCGTTGAACGCAAACTGAGTCAGACCCCTCGCAACTCGAAATCGGGCTTCGTTGTAAGCCTCTTTGAAGCTCGAATCTACGCGCGAGGGCTTTCCTGCTAGATCAGTTGTCCATCCACACCAAGAGCTTAGGAGATCTGATCTCGTCGTCTTATCTGCGAGATTCCCTTCTGTGCTCAAAGATTGAAGAGAAGAAATGCCATCGAACCCGAACCTTTGAATTGCAGGAATAATTTTATCGAGATCGTTACCCCCTGAGGCTACTTTAGTGAGTCGATCAAGCACGGTAAATCTTTCATCGACGATTTTATGTGGTCGCTGTTCAGCCGAAGGAAGGGGGTCGTGGACACTTCGGCTGATGGGGTTCGCATCGGTCTCTGAGCCGAAGTGTCCAAGTGCTTCAATCGCGAGAGTTCTCGCGTAAGCTGAACCGTTCCAGGGATTCTCAATGATTGCGCACAAGACCGCTGTGTTGCCAGTAACGACGCTCAGATGCCCGAGAATTGGTATGGCGTTGTGAACAATGCCTAAAGAATTTTTGATGGTACCGTAGGCATTAAGTTCTTTCTCAACGAGACTCTCTGTATATTGAAGATAACCAATCGCTACCCTGAGATTGTCACGCGCCAGTCGAAGATCATCGGGCATGCCAACGCTAGTTCTCACATAACCGACGTCGAGGGTCGCAATCGCTGCGCCATCTTCTGGAACATCCGAAGGCGTTGTACCGCCTTGCTGAACGGCATCATTGATAATTTGTTTTTGCGCTTTAACGAGAGTCTTTGATAGCTCACAGAGCACCTCGTGCGCAGCGTCGAATGAGGAAGAGGCTCTTGGTGGATCTACAATCTCAGGTGCTTTGCTCCCAAGGACAAGTAGGGGTGCCAACGGTGCTTGTATGGTTTCGAGATGTGACGCTACTGCTAAGTGGTAACGCTCAAGTACGACGGTAAGTCGTGAGCTCCCCAAGTCTATATCAGTTCCTCTAAGCGCCAGTTCGGTACGATTCAAAATCTCTTGGACGGTGCTTGTTGCCTGCTGTTGCAAATGTAGTAGGGCGACAGTCCCGGCATCCCTCTGTTGTTGTTCCAAATGATCGTAGTCACCCGACGCATCTGCATTCTGATGTAGGGCGCGGAGGTCTTCACGAAGATGCGAGCGGCAGTCGTTAATCGCATCAAACATGTCACCAATCTGGTTGCCGGTTCCCGCGGTCACGCGAAGTAACACTTCAACTCCAGACTGAAGCCGTTCTGCGAGGGCGACCTCGTACTCGATGCCTCGGCTGGGTCTTTCTTGGAAATTCGAGGCAATTGGCATGGCGAGCGCCAACTCGGAAGCACATTCAGTATGTTGATTCGCAACGGTCGTAGACACGCAAACTCCAACTTCCGCACCTTCGCGGTACCGAATGATTATGGGTCCGTTCGGAGTCGACGTGAGGTACGCCTGCGGTCAGCTTTTGACGGTACTGCATAAGTAGCGGATATTCAGTGAAATTAACTGGTTAGCGAAAACTACGATGCTTCATTTATGCTACGGTCTTGGTGCAACCACTTAAGTTTCTTCTTAATCTCTCCGATTCTTCCTGTATAAAGGGATACTATGGAGCTCGAAGCTCGCGGAATCATTATCGCTAAATCAATCGAATCAGCCGAAGCGTTGAGTGGTGCACTGCTTCCGGAAATTAAATTAACCGACTTCGAGATTCGTAGAACACTTCTTAAGGCAATCCAGTCATTTCGAGAGACACCATTCGATATCTGCTTCATCTCCGAAAGCTTTTCATTGGAAGAGCTGGAATCTTTCTTTTCGGATGTGAAAGCCCTCAAGCGGCAGGATCGCTGCGTTTTTGTACAGGTGAGAGATGAGTTGGGTGAGGGAGTTCGAAGGGACTCGCTCGCCGATCAGGGATTGGCAACGATAGTCAATAGTCACGTGACTGATGGTGATAAAGCAGCGATCGGCGATCTGCTAGTAGAGCTCCTAAAACGTCATGAGATTCAAAAAAGAACTTTAGATGTAGAGACAGCCATCAAGCTTATGATGCTTGAAATCGACCGTGTATCCTCTGACCGCAAGCGCGGACGGCACCGGGAGTACAGTCGAAATATTCTCTCGGGATTCGTCACAGAGCAGCTTAATTTTCATTCAGACATAATGGACGGCTACTTCAAAGCTCTTGAACACCTTTCAGAGAAAAGTGCTCCGAGTAAGAGTCTGATGGTGAAGCTGCCGCAGTCCCTGATCGACCGGCACTTACCCGGAATTGTCGATGGAGAGTACACCGGAACGAGTCTTCGAGTGTGGGAGATGCTGCGAGAGAAATTTGGTAGTGAGAAGGCAGAGGTTGATGTTGTTGACGCCGATGTGAAGCAAATTATTCCATCGGAAGATGAAGTGGAGCGATCGCCAAAAGAACACGAGTCTATCGACGATGACTTAGTAACTGGCGAGTAAAATCTCCCTCAATGTCCGCTCCAAGAGCCCGATTGAATGCAGCAGCCGCTAGTTTCAGTATCGGTACAGAAAAGAAAGAATCATAGTTTCGACTAAACTGGGAATCGATAACTAGTCGAACTATTACCCGATGGGTACTTGCATCCATGAGGAACGATTCGGTTACCGAGGGGGTGTAGCCCAGCGCAGCCGAGATAAAATTACTCCGAAAATGTTCCACACCGAAACGAAAAAAACGTGGAACGATGGGAATGCTGCGACCAAGTAGAGCGGTCGGCAGCCAGTCAGGGATTTCTCGAGAACGAAGGACTTGCAGTGAGTGGGTTATATGATGGGCACCTTCAAAACTTGCAAACCTTGATCCTCCGCTCGCAGTGAATGGGCTCCATACAAAATCACTTCCGTCGAAATCCGTGGCTATTTCACCACCAAACAAAAAAAGCTCATCTTCGATCGGTACCGGGAGATCGGTAAGAAGCAGGTCCTGAGGGTTGCGCCCCTTTAAATCCAGCATTGTGGACAGCTTCTCGGGAGTTGTGGCGAGTGGTACTACCTGCTCAAGGAATGCCGATGTGATGTCACTTAACGCGCCGTCCTCCAGCGGCAATGAGAGACCATACTCGGCAAAGAACCCACCGAGTAGCCAATTTCGTTTAAGATTCAGAGTGCTCTTCAGATCGCGCATTGTCGTTTATGGATATGATCTGCTGCCATCTCAAATGAACTGAGGATAGATCAGAGCCCCGCCCCGTGCAGCCGCTTCTTTTTCTTGCTTAGCCGCAACTTCATGATAGTTTCCTCGAACTACAGTGCAGGCACAAGTTGTCAATGCTCTTTTAAGGTAATGCTGTCGTAGAAGCGGGGGTGAGGGGTGATCGAAGTAGGTGTAGTCGATCTCAGTGCCGAAGGACGACGGAAGTTAGCTGCGCTTGTTGAGCGCTGGGCTTGGGTTAATCCCGATTCTAAGAATCTGTCTCTTCCGCGGCTCTCTACCCGTCTCCTTTCCCCTGAAGAGGTGCGCTTCCACGGTTCTCTTGATGTTTGCCTTATTGGGCCAGAGCTCGTCGCCTGCGACGCAGCGTACGTGGCGACTCTCCGCAAACAACTTTCGAAACAAATTCTCATCTGCGTGCTCGATTCTCGCTCCTACTCCTTCGGCATGGTCGAGCAGCTAGGACGGCTTGAAGTTGATGATATCCTGATGGATACCGCCTCGAGTGATGAATTCTTTCGTCGACTGGTGCTCCTCACTCGTAGGGTCGCAAGGCGTAAGGAGGGGAAGCTAGTGGTCGTGGACTCCGCACGCGGCGGAGTGGGGTGCACTTTTGTTGCGGCGGGACTTGCTGAAAGTCACTTCATTCAAGGAAGGAGCGTGTGTGTTGTCGACGGCGACGTTGTGTCGCAGGACCTCACCCGATTTCTGCAATCCAAGCCGTTCGTTAACGAGCCACTAAAGATTCTGCTCGACCAGCAGAGAGTTCAGACTCTAGAAACGGTTCGGGAGTGTGTTTTTCAGGTGTGGGCCGATGAAGCACGATTTGTATGCATGCCACCCCCTGCAGCGTGTGATCAAGCGCTTCTATCAACACCAATCGCCTTGCGAACATTTATCGGCGTTCTTGAAAGTTTGAGTAGTATGTTTGATGTCGTGATCATTGACGCCTCGGCGCTGGTTTCATCCGTCAAACAGGCTTTGTGCCAGGTTGCGGAGACGGTGGTCTTTGTTGCGAATCGCGATCCTGCTGGTGCATACGCAAATCGGCACGCTCTCTCAGTTATTGGCGGGTGCCTGAGGCGTGAGGGCAGCATCTCGGTTGTATTAAATGATACCGGAAGAGCAGGTGCGCCACTTGCAACTCTGAAAAACGAGGTGCTAGTGGCAGGTGATCGGAATGTAAACGTAGTGCCATTTCCTTACTCCGCCAAGGCGGGTCGCTGGGCTTGCAGCGGATCAACTCCCGCACGACCACTTCGAAGAGCGTTTGCCCGTCTCTTAGAGGGAAGCTCTGAGATTGGATCCGACATTTTGCATCGAGGTCACTCATCGGGGATCCTTGGTCGTATCACAGCAGCTTCCATCGAGGTGTTTGCAAAGTTACGGCGAGCTCCGCAGACGCAGAAGATTGCTTTTGTGGCGGATCAGATCGCGCCTGTAATACGCGAAGCTGTGCCGGGTACAACGACACTACCGGCGGTTGTTAGCGACACGCAAGAGAGTGAACTTGTGTCGAAACCTACCCTTGCGAGTTGGTGAGAATCGTACTGAGAAAGGTCTTCGTTGTCGCAGCAATCGGAGATCGTAGTGATGTAGAAGCAAAGAGAGGAACCTATGAAGAAGAATGAAAAAGCAAGACGTCAACGTGGTTACACCCTTCTTGAGTATTGCGCCGGAGCCGCCATCATCGCGGGTATTCTCTGGACAGCTCTTAATGCTCTGGGAGGCAATTTAAGTGGGCTTTTGAATGCCGTCGGATCGTGGGCAACGAATCGCACTGCAACCATTTCTCAGAACTAAATAAGGCTCTTTTTCAGCGGTGAAGTGATGGTGGCCCGTATAACGACCGATCGAGTGCGCAGACGAGACTCTGGTGGCAAAGCGGTTGCGGTTGCAGGAATCGCTTTTGCCCTTGCGGCGGCGGCGTTTATTGTCGGACGGGGACAATCAAGCGCTCCATTAATTCAACGAGAGAGAACTTTTGTTCCGGAGTTCGATGTGGTGGAGGTGCCGGTCCCTGAGCGACCGGTACCTGCCGGCACACTCGTACGCGACATCAGCATTAGGCTCGAAAAATTCCCGTCGCATCAGCTTCCATCGGGAGCCGTGCGGGACCTCGGGCTGTTCCGTGATAGTGTAGCGCTCGTTGCCTTACCGGGGGGGCTCCCTATCGTTGACGCGAACATTGGCTCCATCGATGAATCAACGAATGGAATGGTCGGCAAAATTCCGCCAGGGATGCGCGCCATGGCCGTTAAGGTCGACGCAACCGGCTCTGTTGAGGGTTGGGCGCGTACTGGCTCAATTGTGGATGTACTGCTTGTAGAGAAGAATCGAACGATAGTAGTAGCCGAGCGAGTTCGCGTTCTTTCTACTGAACGATCCACGTCCCCTATAGAAGAGCAGCCGGGAGCTCCGATTCCAAGTACGGTCACCCTGCTCGTTACTCAGGAGCAGTGTCTAGCGATTAACACCGCAGCGCCGATGGGGAAGATAGCTTTTGCGCTGCGCAGCGGGCGTGATGGAGAGCGGTGGCGTGATACGGAATTCTCTTCAGAGGATTTCTCGAACGAAAAAGGTTCGAAAAGTACCTCTAAGATCGCTGGAATGGCAACGTTTCGTAAGAACGGCAAAGATGAGCGTTTTGCTCTTGTGGACGGTAGTTGGATTCCAGCGGATGGGGTTCCCGAAACGTTTCGACCGTCAGCGAGTGCTCCTAGTGAGGGGCAGAGTTAGTAATGAGTGTTTCCGCTGCCCCCGTTCTCTCCCCGGTACTTTCACACGTGCTCGACGAAGTCCGACGGGATCTCGGATGGCGTCTCGGAGATTCTTCGAGTGCTCGCGCCTATCCGGACCTAAGCGCCACCATCGCTGACGCAGCACGTAAGTTGGGGGTCGAGCTATCAAGCTTCGAACGTGACGAAGTGCTGATGCACCTTGAAGGCGACTGGCAGCCGTTCGGCATTTTACAGCCGCTTATAGATGACCCGAGAGTTTCAGACATTATTGTATCGAGTGCGAGCTCCGTCTCAGTGCAGCAGGGGCGGAAGAATATTCGCACGCAACTAAGGTTTCCCGACCAAAGATCATACGAAGCGTTCGTTGAGCGTTTGCTCCATCGAGCGGGAGCGGCTTATTCGACGAAGCAGCCGATTTCAGACGGAATGGTCGGATCGCTCGTGCGAGTGCACGCCGTGCACCGGTCACTATGCGACCAGGGGCCCTACTTAACTATTCGAGTAAACCGATTCACTTCGGTGAGCTTAAACGACCTGGTAGTGGCGGGGCTCGCTCCACACGCGGTGTTCGATTATCTCCGCAGTATCGTTGGAATCGGTCGAACGATTCTGCTGGTAGGTGAAGTTGGCACTGGTAAAACAACCCTGGCACGGGCGTTGGCTGCTACCATTCCGCAGGATGAAGCAATTCTCGTGATTGAAGATACTCCCGAGATTAGACTCGACCACCCGCATGTACGGTACGTGACAACCCGCGATGAAAACCTTGAGGGTACGGGCAAGGTTTCGCCCGCTCAGTGTATCCGAGCCGGGATGCGCATGGCGATGAATCGCATCATATTTGGTGAGATAAGAGATGCCGAAGCGGCTGAGGCGTTCGTCGATGTCTGTGCATCCGGCCACTCGGGACTTTCGACTCTTCATGGTCGCTGCGCGGCGGATGCTGTCACTCGACTTGAGCTCTTCCTTGCGCGAGCGCAGAAGAGTGCCGATAGAGCTCTTCTAAGCGCGCAAGTTGCAACGGCCGTTCAGGTCGTCGTGGTAGTCGATGTGTGTAAGCACACCGGCGTGAGAAGAATCATGGAGGTACGCGAGATTGGTCCCGTTGCTGATGGCGCGATGCGGCACCGAGATATATTCACCTACCGGGTCGCAGATGGGCATCCGCAATGGCACGTAGGCAGTAGGGTGAGCGCTTACCGCGATGCAATTGAAAAATCCCCCTATAGATTTAAGCTAACTGCTCTTCCTGAGTTCCTCGAGTTGCCGCTCGAGGTCTCTTACCGCGAAGCCGCTTTAACAATGGCGAGGTGATGATTGGCAATCTTTGCGAGTTACGATAGTCATGTAATTGGCGACCTTCTCGAAAATTTTGATCGTCCGGTGGTTGCTCCGGATAGAGGCAAGGCGCTGCATGAATCCCAGGCGCCAGGTCTGCGAGAGCTCGTTGCTGAGTCGCGTGTAACAGAAAGGGCGTTGCATTGGCGTCTCGGATTTACCGTTTGTTTAGCCATTCTCGTATCAGTCGTGGTAAAGCCGTTTCTGGGTGGAGTTGCTCTGATTGTGGGGCTCAGTGCTCAGTACTTTCTTCTCTGTCGTGTTGTCTCGCACCGCAGACAAGAGATAGAGCGAGATCTACCGGCACTCCTTACCACAGTCGCCTCATCCGTGAGAGCCGGGATCGACCCTCTCGTGGCAGTTGCAACCGCTCGTGAGTACTTCCCTGCTACTTCCACATTGGGACGTGAACTCGAACAGTTTCATAGAGCCGTTCAAGCAGGAGCGCGGGAGGAAGCACTGATAGCAGGCTTCTGCGACAGCATTAGACACCCTGATTTACCACTCTTTCGCGCCTGTCTTGCTCTTTCAAGGCGTCAGGGAAGCTCTCTGGCAGAGCCACTTCACCGAGTGACACGAGTGTTGCGACAGAGGCAATCGTTTCGGCGAAAGACTCGAGGAGCGCTCGTCATGCACCGGATGTCGTCGATAGGGATTGTGATGTGTGCCGTGTTTATCGGTGCGATGCAGGCCGCTGTGAATATGGAGGCGATCAAACAGGCCCTGGTGCATCCTGTTGGCTCGAAGGTGCTACTAGCGGGTGTCGTTCTCATTGCTGGGGGGGTCTGCTGGATGATGTCTCTTGGAAGGCAGAGTGATTAAAGTGTACGGGAACGTGTCATGTTGTTTCTTTCTTTGATGGCGCTATCGATAATACTCGGTGCTGTTTTATACAGCCGAAGGCTAGCGGGACACGAGGAAGTCTTATCGATTCTAGCAGCGGAGGAATCAGAGGCTGACGTATCGCTTTCACCCAAGGCTCTCTCGAGTGAGCGGAGGTTCTCGCGCAGACAAGTTTACTATTGGGCCACAGGAGCGGTGCTCTTTGCTTCTTTTCGTGCACTCACTTCGTCCCCCCAACCGATAGAGCTATTCATATTCTTTGGTCTTGGCGTTGTTGCGGGAGAGCTGTTCTGGAGACGAGGCAAAACCGTGCAGTCGCGGCGAGAGATCCGCAAGATGGAGTTTTATCTCCCCGTTGTTATGGAACGGGTCGTAATGGCAGTGAGCGCCGGGTTGGATGTTCTCCCGGCGATGGCAGAGGCGAGCAGGGGTGGCGCGGATCCGATTTCTAAAATGTTTGAACGAGTGGTCGAGTTGGCCGGGAAGGGGATAACAGTGGAGCACGCACTTCGCACCCTTGCCCATCAAAGTAACTGCCCGGCACTGAAGCACGCCTTCGTTCATTTAGCGCTCGCCCACAAGGAAGGTGGCGAGTTAGTACGACCGCTACGCGAGCTTAGCGATGCCACTCAGAGCTACTACCAAGAGACTGTGGAGGAAGAGATAGCACGCCTCCCTGTTAAGGCCGTGCTTCCCCTTGTTTTGACTTTTACGGGCCTCATCATCTGCTTCCTGACAGTTCCACTTATACAGGTGAGCTCAATTACCGGCAAAGTTACCCAGGGGGGCTTTGAATGAGAGGGCGCGAAGCTAATGAGTTCGGATCGGCAACAGTACTGTGCTTACTTGTGTTTGTTCCATTTCTATTTCTGCTCTTGGCTACGACGCTTGAAGTGGGAACCTTCTTTCAAAGTCGTCAGGCAGTGCGTGAGGTGCTGGACCAGCAAGTTCGATTATTGCTGCGATCAACGAACGGAGCTGCTGTTGCCGAGGGGGGGGTGCGACAAGCGCTACTGCCGCTCGCGGCCATGGTAGGGATACAGAATGTGTCTGCGAGTCGTGATTCACGTCAAGGGACTATTTCAATCTCAGCGAGTTATAAACCGAAACTCGCCCCCATGTTCCTTAATCTTGTTGGCCTCGAGGAAGAGGGCATTCCCTTTGAGTTGACCTCTAGGGCCAGGCGAGTTCCTTCGGATGCCACGATTGTTTTCGATCGGTTCGTTCCGATTGGGGCTGACCCCTGCCGAGATCCAATTTTTGAGAAGACAAAGACTTTGATTGTTAACCTCGTGTCCGCCTTGCAGCAGGTGGGGGTGAAGCGAATCACGCTCGCCACTATTCCAAGCGCTGATTCGACGAGCGTCGTTCGGGTTTCTGAGGGTGACGCAGCCGATTCGTTGCCTCGCTGCGGGGCGTCTTCGAACGCGACCGCAATAGAGTGGACCATCGGTGCCCTTCAAGGGGCGGTGCCGAGGGAGCTTGAGATGCTCGATGTTGCGCTGGGTATTCAGGAGGCGATGTTTGATGGGCTTTCGTCTGTTCCTACGACTCGGCAGCGGCTCTTCGTAGTGACTCGGTACGGGCTTACCTCGTGGAGTGGTCTTGAGCAGCTCTTAGGGGTGCTTGAACCGACCGCCGAGTCTGGAAAGTTACGGTTTTACCTGAAGCATCTTGCATTGCTACCGAACCAGGATGTCGTGGTGAATTCATCCGATTGGGCCGGGGTAAGCACTTCCGGAATAGGTGTAGATTCGAAGCTAGTAAGGGTTGAACAGGCGGCGATGTTGTCACCGAATCTGGTGACCGCGATCGTGGTTTCCGATGATGTAGTAGTGTTAGCTGAGTAGTTGGGAATGATGAACACGAAGGCGTCAGAAAAATCATCAGAAAGCGAAACCTTTCTGCGTGAAAGGCGAAAAGAGTCCTCAGTCGTCAGCGATGGAGTCGTCAGCGATGAAAAATCGGTTCTTCGGAGGAAGCGCTTCTGCATGGATCTATCTGAGAGGTTCCACAATAAAAGAGGTCAGAAAGCCTTAGCAGTACTTGAGGCAGCAGTTTGGCTTGTGGTTGGTCTACCCGTTGCGCTCCTTTCCGTGCTGATAACTGGACTTGTATACGATCAAAACATTCTTCGAACGGTTCCCGTCGATACCCTTCGGAGTGTGACCCTAAATCCACTTCTGCTACGAGCAGGCTCTGCTGAGTTTGAATTTGAGGTTGATGAGCCTGCGCTGCGGGTGCTCCTTCCTCAGCTTCTAAAAACAGCGACGACTCGAGCTCTTACTCAATCGATGAACATCAGACGGGTCAGTGCCCGCGCCTGCTTCTGGTCGTACGCGGTAAATACTCAGAGTGGTTTCGTTCGAGGCCAGCTACGAGAGGTCTGCAGCTCGATCGGTGGTAGTGGCGCAGGCTTAAGCTTTGCCGAAGAAATTCGAAGCAAAACGGCTGAGCAGATCGGCTCCCCTCTTTATGGGAGTGGAGGTGGTTTCATCGATAAGGTTGTGCTTATCGGTGTCAAGATCGCAGGTGAAGTGAATGATTTTGGACTCGCGAGCGCGTACTCAGCTATCGAGTTCGGTGCAGTACAGGTTCCGAGGCAGGAGGTGACGTTATGAGTCGGATATATGAATGGTGCTCCAAAATAATGGGGGCATTCAAAGTATCTAAGTCCACCGATCCTCGGTTGCCATCGCTCGTTCGAGCGCTCCAAAAGCTCGCTCCTAAATCTGTTGTAAAGGAGGTAGTCGGCTCTTCAAGTGATCGCCGCCAATGGGGTGTGCTTGCGGCAGCATGGCTTGGAGTGAGTGAGCGTGAGCTTATGAGGGAGATTGCTAAGGAACTGAAGCTTGAGTTTGTAGAGAGAGTTCCCGAAATCGTAATGGGCTCGGATGCGGATGTTGCGCGCACCTTCTTAGAAACTTTGCGTCGGTGCGCTGCTATTCCGATTTCTGATGGAAGTTCCGTTATTGGCTTCGTTACCGTCGATCCGGCTGAAGTTCGGGGTGTTCCCGAGTACGACGGTACTCAACAGATCTCAATAGGATGTTGGTCTTCGATCTCGCGTGTCCTTGACCAAGCAGAGCGTGACCTGCGGGAGCGAGACGAAACGCGAGCTGTCGCAGAAATGAAGAAGCAGGAAGATTTGAGTCGAAAAGTCATCGATATTATCCTGCAGGAGGCTGCCGTTCACGGAGCAACCGTCGTTGAAGTTGTGACAGTCGACGGGCGCTCTCGGTATCAATTCACTACACCGGATGGGAGGCGTGGGCATGGGAATATTCATAAAGGGATAGTTTCATCGGTGTTGAGGTTCTTAGCACGTGTCGACGGCGCAACGTACCGTTCTCAAGCGAGAGGAGAGGTAGTTGTTCGCTCGTTGGGGAGTCTCGTAAATTTTCGGATCGCTTGGAGTAGTGAGAGCGTGGTGACTGCGCTGCCTGCTCCAGAGTCTCAGGGCCAGGACAGTGATGGCCGCAGCAGTGTTAGCCATAGCAGTATTAGCCACACCAGTGATGAGATTCGGACGAGTCAAGAGCTAGCTCGGTCACAAAATCACACGATAATCCCGCCGCAAGCATCCGCCCCTCCAATAGCACCGTTCCCCTCCTCCCAACCGACAAAACATCGCGAGAGCTCCAACAGTGCGGTACCAATTCTTGTCGTTGACGACAATCCTATGTTTTGCCGAGTACTAGAGAGGTTATTGCTAAAGGATGGATACGCCCCGATTTTCGCAGAAAACGGCGCTGTAGCCATTGAAAAACTCAATAGCAGTTCCAACTTTTTGCCGAAGGTTATCGTGAGCGACCTCCATATGCCGGTGATGAACGGCAAGGAGTTCGTTGCCAAGGTGAAAGGTGACCCACGATTCGCGGCTATTCCTGTCGTAATGTTGACGTCAGATGATGATGTAGAGGCAGAGCTATCCCTGCTCGGAATTGGTGCTGACGCCTTTGTCTCTAAGACAAGAGATCCAAGGGTACTGTGCGCGCAGGTCAAGCGGCTTATCGAACGACAGGGCGCTACGGTGCCCCATCTGAGGGTGGCCGCGTGAGCATTCCACCTGCCCGGTGTCTCGCTCGTGCATGGAGCGCCATAGTCTCAAAGAATGAATGGACTCTTCACGAATTCCTCTCGCTAGCAGTTCGAGAATTGCAGCACGCAGAGGGTGTTTGCACTTCTTTAGTGGGGATTGCCGTCTGCGATACCGTATCAGCCCTGCAGGTGAGTGTTTCTGAGAGTGCCCTTCCATTTGCCAGCCCAACAATCTCTGGGCTCATGAATGAGTCATTTCTAACGGGCAAAAAGGCACATATCGTCGACCATAGCCTCGACGGAGGGCGTCACCTCGGACATGAAATTCGAACATCTCTCATCGTGCAACTAGACGTAACAAGTGAGTTGAGCCCCTCGGGTCGCGGCGCACTGTGGTTCGGATTTGGTAATGGAAGGGTGCTCTCTGGCGGCGATATTGAGGCGCTTCGGTCGGTGGGTGAGGCTGTAGCCGAGTGGATTCGCGACTATGCGCCGCTTATCGCTAAGATCTCAACGCTAATGGCCGAAAAAACTCGAACGCAGCGGAAAGAGCACGAACTCCTGCTTTTCGCCCACGACGCGCGAGCCCCGCTGAGTGCTATGCGGTACCACATTGCAGATCAGATGAGTAATTCGGGAGTCGGGGTGCGAACAGAGAGTTTTGCCCGCGAGATCGAATATCTGGATCGTCTCCTTAGTGGCGTAGCAGACACAGCTCGCGGGGGCCTTTCGCACCAAACTAGCGGCTGTGATGTCGTAGCCGTTGCGAAGCGGTGCATAAGCCGTTTTTCTGAGCAAGCAAAGAGTAGAGGTATAGATCTTCGGAGTGAAATTCTTGTAGCTTCGGCCGAAGTCCCTGTGCCTACACTTGCGCTCGAGCGAATATTATCAAATTTAGTAGGCAACGGTGTTCAGTACACGGATGTCGGTAGTGTGACGCTGAGCATTTCACCCGAAGGTAGTGAGATAGCAATTCGAGTGGTGGACTCCGGAAAAGGGGTGCCGTTAGAAGTTCTTGCGGAGCTTGAGAATCCAGATCGATATTCCGTGTCGAAGCCGCACGGTTGGGGGATGGGCCTACTTTCAGTAAAGCGAAGCGTCCTTGAAAACGACGGGCAGTTTAGGGTCTTCTCAGCGATTCATGGTGGGGCAGTTTTTGAGTTGGTGTTTCCGTGTCTCTCTGTTTCCACGGAATGTCTTGAAGAGAAGCAAACGATAATGCCTACGCCCAAAGATAGCCCGATAGTTCTTTTGGTTGACGATGATGAAGAACAGGCACTTTCACTTAAGCGCGTACTTCAATTGAACGGGGTAGAAGCACTGTACGCAGCGACTGTTGCCGATGCGTTGGTTGCACTGAAGGGCAGCGAAGTCTCGGCAGTAGTGTGCGATTCAAATATGCCTGACGGCGGAGCTCGAACGTTACTCTCGCAGATGCGAGAGTTGGCTGTGGGGTGTCGAGTCGCGGTGATGAGTGGTGACTCGGGCGAGGATTCGATTTATCAGTTTGCGGCTCACGGGGCGGAGGCGTTTTTTCAGAAGCCTGCTGAGGTGAGTGAGATAGTTGGGTGGGTTCGGGGGGTGGCTGGTTGAAATTGTTGAATTGGTGTCGTTGGACCCCCATTTGCTTCGCCTGGTTGATTAAGCGCCTAAAATCGCTGGGGTTTCAATCTTGGCCTCTGAGTTTGCTATTGCTTTGCCTGCTTACAAGACAAGAATATTTTTATCGCCGTTGGATTCCTAACCCGCCAATTTTGGGCGTTATTCCCGGATAGGAAATGATGGCTACGTATGGCTACGTACCGCTCA